>NZ_RZRX01000019.1:0-42216 GCF_003997405.1 Mesorhizobium sp. M2A.F.Ca.ET.042.01.1.1 | reverse complement strand
CATGAAGATCGCCCAGCAGTTGCGCAGGCAGGCCGCCAAACTGAACAACATCGGCATCAATTCAGGCAGCGACCTTTTGACGGTGAAGACCAAGCAGCTCAAGGAACGGGCCGAGAAGCTGAAGGATGCCGCCGTACAAGCGCATCGTGAGCGCTCGGCCGGCGCGATCAGGCTGGCGAACCGCGGCACCCACGCCAAGGTGCTGGTCACGCTGGAGGATGCGGCGGTCGAAACGCCTGACGGCACTGTGCTGTTCAGGACCGGAAAACGCCATATCTGCCAGGACGATCGCATCGTGCTGCTTGGCCGCAACGGCGTCGGCAAGACGCGCTTCATCGCCATGATCCGCAACGCCATTGCCGAACCCGGCTCGATCGCCAACATCAAGGTGACGCCGTCGACCGTGCTCGGCTACAGCGACCAGCCGCTATCGGGCATCGATGGCGAAGATACGCCGCTGGCGATGGTCTCGCGCTGCTTCGAGATCGGCGAGCAGCGGGCGCGTTCGCTCCTTGCCGGCGCCGGCGTCGCCATCGAGATGCAGGAGAAAAAGATCGGCGCCCTGTCGGGCGGGCAACGGTCGAGACTGATGATGCTGCTATTGCGGCTGACCAACCCCAATTTCTATCTGCTCGACGAGCCGACCAACCATCTCGACATCGATGGCCAGGAAGCATTGGAGGACGAGTTGCTGAAGCATCAGGCAAGCTGTCTGCTTGCCTCGCACGACCGCTCCTTCATCCGCGCCGTCGGCAACCGCTTCTGGCTGATCGAGAAGCGGCGGCTGACCGAGGTCGACGACCCGGAAGCGTTCTTCCGCTCCGTCGCCGCAATGCCGAACTGAGAGAGGATACCCCGCCGGGCCGTCGCCGCCGGCCTGGCGATACTTTTCCATCTGCTAAAAAAGGAGCATCTTGGATTGCTCAGCCATGGAGGGAACGGGCCATGCGTGCAGTGGACATCGTCAGCAATCTCTACAAAGCCTATGCGGATCGCGACATCGAGGGTGCCTTGTCGCAGTGCGCCGAGGATGTCGTGTTCCGCTGGATTGCCGATCCCCGGCAATCGCGTCATGCCGGCACCGCGCATGGCAAACAGGAATTCCTCTCCAGGCTCCTGGCGCTCGACGATGACTTCGAATACCGCCACTTCGTCCCGGTCGAGATCATCGACGGTGGCGACAAGGTTGCCGCGCAGGTCGAGATCCATATGACGCGCCGTACCACGGGCGAGGAGCTCATCATGCGCACCGCCAATTTCTGGACCGTCCGCGACGGCGAGATCATCGAGATGGTGGAATATTACGACACCGCGCTGGCGGCATCGGTGTTCTGAAAAAGATTCGGAGCGATCTGTCGGATCGCCGATTGCCACCTCGTCCTTGGGATGCCGACACGATGATGCCGGCCTCAACCAGGGAGAACCATCATGTCGGTACTGTCATCCATCGGCCGCCTCGCCAACCGGTATGCCGAGGCGCGTGCCCGTCACCGCAGCGAGCGCATCCTGCTCTCGCTGCCTGCCGAGTTGCGCAAGGACATCGGCTTTCCGGAAATTTTCGAAACCCGGGAAAGCCGACGCGCCGGCACCTTCTCGGCGAAGGTCATATGAAGCGACGCTTTCGATGCGATTGTCCTGCGGCCGCGCGCCTGCAAGGCAAGGCGCTTAAGAAGAATTTCTAGAGGCATGTAGGATCGCCGCCGCTTCGTCCGTCCTTGGGCCGCAAGCCAGGTCAAACCCGTGAAGAGGAACACGAATATGAACGATCAGACCCCGCCCCGCGCCAAGGTTCTTGGCGGATTGACCCCCTATTTGCAGGTCGACGGCGCCATCAAGGCCGCCGAATTCTACAAGAAGGCTTTTGGCGCGGAGGAAGTGTTCGCCTATCCGCCGGACGACAAGGGCCGCACCATGCACATCCATCTCTATGTCAACGGCTCGACGCTGATGCTTGGTGATGCCTATCCGGAACACGGCCACCCGCATCAGGCGGCGCAGGGCTACACGCTGCAGCTCCATCTCGGCAGCGACGACATCGATGCCTGGTGGCAGCGCGCGGTCGATGCCGGCTGCGAAGTCGTCACCCCGCTGCAGGTGATGTTCTGGGGCGACCGCTGGGGCCAGGTGAAGGACCCCTTCGGTATCGCCTGGGCGATGAACGCACCGGTGAAGTGAATTTCCTAGCGAGCAAGCGTTGCCCACAGGGCTGACGCGCTCACCCGCGCTGGGTCGTATCCCCGCCGACCCGGCGCTTGTTTTTCAGCAAAGGAGTTTCACATGTCCTATGTCGACGGTTTCGTGATTGCCGTGCCGAAGGCAAATCTCGACGACTACAAGAAGCTGGCCAACACCGCGGGCCCGATTTGGATGGAGCACGGCGCGCTCTCCTATGTCGAATGCATCGGCGACGACGTGCCCTATGGCGAGTTGACCTCGTTCCCGCGTGCCGTGCAGGCGAAGGACGACGAGATCGTCATCTTCGCCTGGGTCGTCTACGAATCCAGACAGAGCCGCGACGCGGTCATGGCTAAGGTGATGGCCGATGAGCGTCTCAAGATGGACTGGTCCGCCATGCCCTTCGATGGCAAGCGCATGATCTTCGGCGGCTTTCAGCCATTCGTGGAGCTGTAGGGCACGGTCCTTCGCTTCGTCATCCTATGGCGAAGCAAGGAGCGAAGCGACGCAGCGCAGACCATAGGATCCATTCCGTTACCTATGAGCGTCACTGCGGTGCAGAACGATCTCTGTTCTGCACCGCCTTGCCCTTCGCGCGATGTCACGGAATGGATCCTCGGGTCTTCGCGACGCCGCTTGGCGGCTGCTCCGCCCGTGGATGACGAAGCCGAGAGGCTGCGACCAAACAGTGAGCACCGGAACCGCCGTTCGCAGGCCGGCCTCACCTCAATATCAGCCCAGCTTGTCCAGCAGCGGCTTCAGCCGATCCCCATACCGCTTCCACAGATCGACCGAGCCTTGATACATCGGCTGGCGCACCTGCGCGGCGGAAGCGGTGCGCACCGGCCGGTCCGTCTCGTGGAAGGACAGAACCTTGTCGTCCCAGGGCAGGCCGAGATGCGCCATCAGCGCCCGCGTCTGCCCTTCCTGGTCGGCGACGAAATCCTCATAGCGCACATCGTGCACGACGCCTGGCAGCACCTTGTGCCAATGCGCCATGATATCGGTGTAGAGATTATGGAAATCCGCGAGCTCGCCTAGGTCGTAGCCGTAACGATGGCTGTCGCCGCGGAAATGCACCTTGAAGATCGACAGGCACGTCGCCGCCGCATCGCGGGCGCAATGGACGATCTTGGCCTTCGGCAGCATCATGTGCAGGAAGCCGACCAGCATGAAGTTGCCCGGCATCTTGTCGGTGACATGGCGGTAGCCGGGATAGCGGCTATGCAGCATGTCGAGATAGGCCTGACCCGCCTCGGCGAAGGCCTGGTCGGGCATGTCGGCGATCCCGGCGGGAAATCCACCCGGCATGCTCATCGGAAACTGCTTTCCGACGGCCGTCTTCAAGATGTTCAACTCGCCGGCGCCATAGACCTGCGGATGGCTGGCGATGATCTGCTCGACCAGCGTGGTGCCGGAACGCGGCATGCCGACGACGAAGATCGGGGTGTCGTCTGAAATATCGCTCGTCCGGTGCTTCTCGAAGAAGGCCTTGTCGAAGGCCGCCTTCATCGCCTCGAATTCGCCGCGCGTGCGGACCGGATCGTAGTCGATGCCCTGGCGGCGGATGGCATTGCCCTCGGCGAAATAGTCGAAAGCGCGGCCATAGTCCTTGAGGTCGTCATTGACCTTGCCGAGACCGAAGGAAAGCTGCATGCGCGCCAGGCTGCCCTGTGGCGCCTTGGCATGCTCGGCCTCCATGCCGGCAAGCTCCTTGTCGCGTTCGGTCTGACGCTTGACCTGGGTCAAAAGCAGCCAGGCCTTGGCCATGCCGGGAACAACCGCCACCGCCTGTCGGGCAAGATCGGCGGCTTCGTCGAGCTTGCCCTTCTCCATCATGGCCACGCCGAGCCCATAGAGCAGTTCGGCGTCCTTCGGCCGGATCGACAAGGACTCGCGGAACAGCTTGATCGCCTCATCGAGCCGCCCGGCCTCCTGCAGCGTTTCAGCAAGACCGACGCGGGCGCGGACATGGAACGGGTTGCGGCCGATCGTGCCGCGATAGACCTCCTCGGCGGCGTCGAACTGGCCGAGCTGCTTCAACGACGAACCGAGATTGTCGCGCGCGGCCAATTGGTCCGGCTTGATATCCACCGCGCCGCGAAAGAAATCGACCGCGGCGGCGACCCGGCCGAGGTCGCGCATGACGGTGCCCATGTTGTTGAGGAAGTCGGCATTCCTGGGCTGCAGCGTCACCGACCGCTCGATGAGCTCGAGCGCCTCCTCGCTGCGGCCGGTCTGGTGCAGCAGCAGTCCGAGGAAGTGCAAGGCGGCGGCATGGTTCGGCTGCTGCCCCAGGACCTGCCGATAGAGCGCCTCGGCTTCCTGACGGCGCCCGGCCTGGTGCAGCTGCAGCGCCCGCTGCACATAGGGATCGAGCGGGCTGGCCGTTCCCGGCTTGCCGCCCGCATTCGCCGCTCTTCTTTGATCTCTGTTAATGGGAAACCTACCGTGTTTGTTGGTCCGCCGGACCTAAGCCATGCGGGCAAGAGATTCAAGGCTAAGCAACACCACGCGCATTGCGGTGTCCATACCTGAATGTTTAGCCGGACACCGCGTTGCTTTTCAGCACGGCCCGTCGCCGACGACGCGGTAGTCCGCCGCGCGGGCCTCGCATGCGTTCGGGAAGGTGCGCGCTTGCCCATGGCGCCTGGCGCAGACCGGGGCGTATTCGCGTGTGCAGAATGTCTGCTCGCCGCCCACACCGCCGTCGCGGCAAGGACCGTCACGCACGATGCGGTACCCTTCCCTTTCAGCCAGGCAAGCATTGGCGAAGGTCTGGCGGTCGCCGCCGCGCCGAGCGCAGACCGGTTGGTATTGCATGGTGCAGAGCTGCGGATGCGGCCTGGGCGGGTGCGGCCGGGGCCCATCGTCGACGACCACCGTACAGGCCGCCAGCAGCGCCGCGAGAATGAAAATGACCGAGCCCTGTCGACAAATCGCCAGCAAGCGCATGTGTCCTCCTCCGTCCGGCACACCATGCCAACTCGCGATATCCTCGCATTCCACGCGGCAAACGCAACCATCGTTTGTGACGCCGCCAGGGCCTTGGCCGACAGCCTCGCTCTGGCCCATGCTTGGCCCCTCTCTGGCCGATGACCCGTGCCGGCACGGGGTCTATCGAGGCCCAGCGTTGGACGCGCCGCGGGCCGCCCGCGACCGTCGTCTTGCAACCATCACGTTTCCGTGTAATAAATTTCCCCGTTCGGGCATTTGCGACCCGGAGAGCGGACCGTTTTGGACGACCTTTCCCCGATAAGTGTGAATCTCTGACAGCCCCGTTTTTCGGCGGGGGGTTTGACCATGCGCGAATGCATGACCGCCGAAGCAACCACCGGGATTTGCCCAAGGCGCGAGGCAGCGGGCAAACCACAAGACTGACACGGGTGAAGGAGTTTCCCCAATGGCCCAGACCGGTACCGTAAAGTTCTTCAACGCCACCAAAGGCTTCGGCTTCATCACGCCGGATGGCGGCGCCAAGGACGTGTTCGTCCATATTTCCGCGATCGAGGCATCCGGCCTGCGCACGCTGGTCGACGGCCAGAAGGTCACCTTCGACGTCGAGCCGGACCGCATGGGCAAGGGCCCGAAGGCGGTCAACCTGCGCGCCGCCTGATCGGCGCAATCGCCTGTCCTTGCGAATGCAATGATGCGGCAGGATCCTGAACGGGCTTTTGGACAGGCTCGAAATTGCGAAGGCGCGACCGAACCGTCGCGCCTTTTTCGCGCGCAAATGCTTGGATCGGCAGGCGAAAACTTTCTCTTGCCGATGACGCTAAAATAAAGGACAAATTTCCTCTCGGGCAATTTGCCGGCCCGAGACTTGACTTGATGGGATCAAAGGAGTTTCCCATGCCGCAGACCGGCACCGTCAAATTCTTCAACCATGCCAAGGGCTTCGGCTTCATCACGCCCGACGATGGCGCAAAGGATGTCTTCGTCCACATCTCGGCCGTGCAGGCGTCGGGCCTTCCCGGTCTTGAGGATGGGCAGAAAGTGACATTCGACACCGAGCCGGACAAGCGCGGCAAGGGTCCGAAGGCCGTCAATCTGTCGATCGGCTAAGCCGGCTCACGACGGATCCGACGGAGGCTATGTCAGGCGGGGGCGCTCCCGCCCGGTATCGGGCTGTGCTCAATCCTCGAAAAACCGCCAGGCATCGAAATCGCCAGGCCACGAAAAATCGATTACGCCGATTTCCGTTCAGCCTCCGTTCAGCCACGGTCTTCTATTAACCTTTGCTAAAGCCGGCTCGCATCCCCTGAAAAATGCACGTGCCGGCGCGAAGGAGACCGAAGATGAACCGTTTTCTCAAGACCGCCATCCTGGGCGTTGGCATCGCCGGGACCACCCTGGCCACCTTCTCGACGGCCAATGCCGACGACTGGCGCTGGCACCATCATCGCCATCATAACGGCGACGCTCTTGCCGCCGGCGTTGTCGGCCTCGCGGCCGGCGCCCTGATCGGCAGCGCGCTCAGCAACCCCGGACCACGCTATTACGAACCGGCCTATGGTGACGACTACTATGTCGATCGGCCGGTGCGCCGCTACTACGTGCAGCCGCGCGTCGTCTATGCCGACCGCTATGCCGAGCCGTGGACCCGGGCCTGGTACGAATATTGTTCTGATCGCTACCGCACCTTCAATTCGCGGACCGGCACCTTCACCGGCAGCGACGGCGACCAGCATTTCTGCGTCGCGAACTAAAGCATGTCTCCCGAAAGTGGGAACCGGTTTCGGGATAAAGACATGCGTAAAATTAAAAACCTAAAGCGCATGGAGCGAATCAGAAAGATCGCGACGCGCTTTAAGAAAATCCAGGGTTCCCTGCCCAGAAAAGCGCCGCCTCCAGCGGCGCTTTTTCTTTGCATGCGGGTCAGGTGAGAAAGGGATTGGTCCGCCGCTCATCGCCGAAACGGCTGCCCGGTCCATGGCCGCAGATGAAACCGATATCGTCGCCAAGCGGCAGAAGCTTGTCCTTGATCGAGGCGATCAGCGCGGCGTGGTCGCCGCCAGGCAGATCGGTGCGGCCGATCGAGCCGCGGAACAGCACGTCGCCGACATGCGCGAATTTGGCCGCGCGGTTGTAGTAGACGACATGGCCCGGCGCGTGCCCCGGGCAATGCAGCACTTCGAACACGTGATTGCCGAAGGATACCGTCTCGCCTTCGGTGAGGAAGCGGTCCGGCACGCAGTTGCGCACCGGATCGGTGAGGCCGAAGCGCCTGGCCTGGTTCTCGAGATTGGCAAGCAGCGGCTTGTCGGCTTCGTGCGGGCCGATAATGTCGATGCCCAGCGCATCCTTCAACTCCATCGCGCCGCCAGCATGGTCTATATGGCCATGCGTGATCCAGATCGCACCGGCCTTGATGGCATTGTCCTTCAGCGCCTTGAGCACCTGGTCAATATCGCCGCCGGGATCGACGACGACGCCGTTCTTGTCGTCCATGTCGAACAGGATGGTGCAGTTCTGCTGGAACGGCGTGACCGGCACGATGCCGGCATTGAGCTGACCCATGGCTTTCCTTTCTCGAGCAATTCCAGGAAAAGTCCGAACCGCTCCGGTTGTCGCCCTGATGTAGACAGGCGGGCAAACGCCGTCCACTGCCGGCCGGCATAAATATCCCGGCAACGAAAATGGGCGGCCGAAGCCGCCCATTTTAAAGCCTGAAGCGGCAGGCCTTACTTCTTCATCGCACCCATGACCGCGCCGATGATGGCGGTCAGGATCGCGCCACCGCCGGCGCCGCCGACGATGTTCTGCACGTTGAGCGCGCTGCCAAGTCCGCCTGCCGCTGCCGCGGCCGCCGCCGGATCGACCGTGCCGCCGCCGAGAAGGCTGCCGAGAATGGCCGCGCCGCCGACGCCGCCGATGGCGCCGCCGAGAATTTTGGGAAGCTGACCCAACGCCGCCTGCTTGAGCGCCGCGCCGACCGCCTGGCCACCGATGATACCCGTAATCACCTGTATAACGATCGCAACGAGCGTGTTCGTATCCATGTAACTAGTCCCTCCATAGCCGCCTGCCTCCAAGGGCCGACAGCATCATGAGACGCCGAACCGTCCGAAAGTCAAATGCATGAAAGCTTAAATAAAAAGGGCGGCCCGAAAACCGCCCTTATTGCACAAAAAAGCTGTGACTATCGCTATTCTGCGGCGATCGCGTGCTTTGGTTGCACTGCAGCAGAATAGTCATTCATCAACGTCTTGGCGATCTCGCCGACCTCGAATCGGTATGGACCGATCTCCGAAACCGGTGTTACCTCGGCCGCGGTACCGGTCAGGAAGCACTGCTCGAAACCTTCGAGCTCTTCCGGCATGATGGCGCGCTCGATCACTTCCAAGCCACGGTCCTTGGCCAGGCCGATCACCATGCGACGGGTGATGCCGTCGAGGAAGCAGTCGGGCGTCGGCGTATGGATCTTGCCGTCCTTGACGAAGAAGATGTTGGCGCCGGTGGCTTCCGCCACCTGGCCGCGCCAGTCGAGCATCATGGCGTCGGCATAGCCCTTGGCCTCGGCGGCATGCTTGGACAGCGTGCAGATCATGTAGAGGCCGGCGGCCTTGGACTTGGACGGCGCGGTGCGCGGATCTGGCCGGCGCCATTCGGCGACATCGAGGCGGATGCCCTTGAGCTTCTGCGCGGGATCGAAATAGCTCGGCCACTGCCAGATGGCGATGGCGCAATTGATGCGGTTGTTCTGCGCCGAGACGCCCATCTGCTCGCTGCCGCGCCAGGCGATCGGGCGCACATAGGCGTCCTGAAAACCCTGCTTCTTCAAAAGCGTCCGGCAGGCCTCGTCGATCTCGGCGACCGGATAGGGAATCTTGAAGCCGAGCAGGCGTGCCGATTCATGCAGACGCTCATTGTGCTCGGTCAGCTTGAAGATCTGGCCGCCATAGGCGCGCTCGCCCTCGAAGACGGCGCTGGCATAGTGCAGGCCATGGGTCAGCACATGGATCTTGGCGTCGGCCCATTTGACGAACTCGCCGTTCATCCAGATGAAGCCGTCCAGTTGATCGAAGGGAACGGATGCCATGGAAACCTCCCGCGGGCGGGTGCCCGCAAATCGTTATGTTTTTTATAGCCTTCGTGCCGGCCCCATCACAGGATCCGAACAGGATCCGAACAGGATCCGAAACGCTGGCCTGCTTGGAAGCGTAGGCGGATATTCAATTCGTGGCAAACTCAGGAAGTTCCGGAAAAACGGCTTCCGCTTGCCTTTTCGTTCGCAATCCGCCGAAAAGCTTGTCAAAAATTATCATTGCCCGGGAATTACGTCAATAGTACTGACATAATTCCCGCCTCGCATGGAGAAATGATGAGGAGCCCCGCAGCCGGAAAACCGATCAGGACGGCGATCGCCGATGAGGACGGCATCGACTTCGCCATCATCGAACTGTTCTTCTTCGCCTATCGCGATTTCACCTCCGACCCGGACCAGATCCTCGCCGACTATGGCTTCGGCCGCGCCCATCACCGAGTGCTGCACTTCGTCAACCGCAGGCCGGGCCTCACCGTCGCCGAACTGCTCGATGTGCTGAAGATCACCAAGCAGAGCCTTGCGCGGGTCTTGAAGCAGTTGATCGACACCGATCATATCGTCCAGGTGCAAGGGCCGCGCGACCGCCGGCAGCGCGAGCTCTACCCGACCGCCAAGGGCCGCGCGCTGGCCTTGGCGCTGGCGCGGCCACAGTCGCGCCGCATCCGTGCGGCATTGGAGGATTCCGGAGCCACCGAACGCGCCACGATCGAGCGATTCCTGGAAGCGATGGTCAATCCGGAACTAAGAGCGCAGATCGACATTGTGCCTGCGCAAACATCGGGGAAGAACCATGGAGACCATTGAGAAGGTCGATCATCCGGCCGCGCCCGACGATGACGCGCCGCATCTTCTGGTCGTCGATGACGACACGCGTATCCGCAACCTGCTCAAGCAGTATCTGTCCGAGAATGGCTTTCGCGTCACTGTCGCTGGCAATTCCGGCGAAGCCAGGCGCAAGCTCGCCGGCCTCGACTTCGACCTTCTGGTGCTCGATGTCATGATGCCGGGGGAAACCGGCGTCGACCTCACCAAGGCGCTGCGGGCAGAGAAGAACGTGCCGATCCTGATGCTGACGGCGCTGTCCGAGACCGACAGCCGCATCACCGGGCTGGAAGCCGGCGCCGATGATTACCTGCCGAAACCGTTCGATCCGCGCGAGCTGATCCTGCGCATCAACAACATCCTGCGCCGTGGCGGCCCGGCCGCGACGCCGAAGGTGGAACAGCTGGTGTTCGGGCCCTACACGTTCCAGATCGCCAAGCGTGAATTGAAGCGCGGCGGCGAGGCGCTTAAGCTGACCGACCGCGAGCAGGAGATCCTCGCGATCTTCGCCGCGCGGGCGGGCGAGACCATACCGCGCCATGAGCTGGTCGGCGATGAATCGGATGTCGGCGAGCGCACCATCGACGTGCAGATAAACCGGCTGCGCCGCAAGATCGAGCGCGATCCGTCCAATCCGGTGTGGCTGCAGACGGTGCGCGGTATTGGGTATCGGCTCAGCGTCGAATAAACTACCTTCGAAGGCCCTTTGCTGAACGGCCATCGACGAGCGGAAGGGCGAATGGCGACCACGCAACTGGACAAGCCAGAAGGAGGCGGCCCCGGCGATCTCGCGCTGCGGACGCTGAGGGCGATGCCGCGCGCCTGGAACCGGTTCTGGCGCCTGATCGCGCTCTACATGCCGAAGCGGCTCTACGCCCGCTCGCTGATCATCGTCATCGCGCCAATGATCCTGCTGCAGTCGGTGATTGCCTTCGTTTTCATGGAACGTCACTGGCAGACCGTCACCCAGCGCCTGTCGCAGGCGACGATCTCGGACATTGCGGCCGTCATCGACATGATGGAGACCTATCCGCACGACGCCGACTACGCCAACATCATCCGCATCGCCCAGGATCGCATGCAGTTGAAAGTGGATTTGCTGCCGCCAGATCCGTTGCCGCCGCCCGGCCCAAAGCCGTTCTTCTCGATCCTCGACGAGGCGCTGTCGTCGGAGATCACGAGACAGATCAATCGTCCGTTCTGGATCGACACGGTCGGCAACTCGAACGTCGTCGAGGTCCGCGTCCAGCTCGAAGGCAAGGTGCTGCGCGTCTTCGTGCGGCGCAGCCAAGCCTATGCCTCGAATACGCATATCTTCCTGATCTGGATGGTCGGCACCTCGCTGGTTCTGCTGATGATCGCCATTCCCTTCCTGCGCAATCAGATCAGGCCGATCCTGACGCTCGCCGAGGCTGCCGAGAGTTTCGGCAAGGGCCGGCCGATGCCGCGCGATTTCCGCCCGCGCGGCGCCGAGGAGGTTCGCCGCGCCGGCTTCGCCTTCATCCAGATGCGTGAGCGTATCGAGCGCCAGATCGAGCAGCGCACCGCCATGCTGACCGGCGTCAGCCACGACCTCAGGACCATCCTCACTCGCTTCAAGCTGCAGCTGGCGCTGGCCGGCGGCAAGTCGGAGACCAAGGCCGCGCTGAACCAGGACATCGACGACATGCAGTCGATGCTTGAAGGCTATCTCTCCTTTGCTCGTGGCGAGGCCGCGGAGGATACCGGCCGTTTCGACCTCAACGCCTATTTCCAGAAGCTCGGCGAGGAAGCGCAACTGCGCCGCTGCCAGCTGACGACCACACTGACAGGCGATCCGGCCGTGCATGTGCGGCCGAACGCCTTTGCCCGTTTGCTTTCGAACGTCATCGGCAATGCTTTCCGTTATGCCAAGACCGTCGAGGTCCACGCCGACCACGGCCGTGGCACGCTCACCGTCACCATCGACGACAATGGGCCGGGCATCGCGCCTGACAAGCGTGAAGAGGTGTTCAAGCCATTCCTGCGGCTGGACGAGGCGCGCAACCTGGATGCCAGCGGCACCGGACTTGGCCTGTCGATCGCTCGCGACATCGCCCGCAGCCACGGCGGAGACATCAGCCTCGAGGATAGTCCGCTCGGCGGCCTGCGCGCCGTCATCAAGGTGCCCGCCTAGCCAGAGCATGTGCCGAACCGACCTTCGTTTCGGACAAGATCATGCTCAATCAAAAAACAACTTCATCCGCCCGTCATGAAATCATGGTGAAGAGCGCGCATGAAGCGCGCGACCCTTGTTGATTCGGCTCTGCCGCCCCGCTTCGATCCCGCCCCTGCCCGGGTGCGCTGGAGCGAGGCGCGAGCTGCCGCCTGGCTGCCGTTCCGGCACCGCGCCGGCGCGCCCAGGAGTTATCGCGGCGATGGACCGTCATACGCAGCGGGATCGCCATGCGCATCCTGATGGTCACCGACGCTTGGCGGCCGCAGGTCAATGGCGTGGTGCACACGCTCGAACGCCTCACCGAGGCGCTGAAGCCCTTTGACGTCGAGCTCGATTTCCTGACGCCGAACCTCTTTCGCACCTTGCCGATGCCGACCTATCCCGACATCCGGCTCGCGCTGACGACGCCGGGTCATGTGGCGCGCCGGATCGATGCCGCCAGGGCCGACCACATCCACATCGTCACCGAGGGTCCGCTCGGCATCATGGCGCGCCGCTACTGCCGCAAGGCCGGCCGCCCCTTCACCACCAGCTACCATACGCGCTTTCCCGAATATCTCAGCGCCCGCCTGCCGGTGCCGGAAAGCTGGGCCTACAACTGGCTCCGCGACTTCCACAATTCCGGACATGGCACGCTTGTCGCCACGCAATCTCTGGCGGACGATCTCGCGGCGCGCGGTTTCAATAAGCTGAGGCCCTGGACGCGCGGCGTCGACACCGACCATTTCCGGCCCGACAAGCGCAAGGAAACCGGATTTCCGCGCCCGGTCTTCCTGTGCGTCGGCCGCGTCGCAATCGAAAAGAACCTGACCGCCTTCCTCGATCTCGACCTGCCCGGCAGCAAGGTGATCGTTGGCGAAGGGCCGGAACTGGCAAAACTCAAGGCGCGCTATCCCGACGCGCATTTCCTCGGCCATCGCCCGAACGACGAGCTGGCCGAGATCTACGCCTCGGCCGATGTGTTCGTGTTTCCGAGCCGCACCGACACTTTCGGCAACGTCATCATCGAGGCGCTGGCCAGCGGAACGCCGGTGGCCGCCTATCCGGTTACCGGACCGATCGACATTGTCGGCGATGGCGTCGGCGGAGCCGTGTCCGAGGATCTGGGCGAGGCGGCGATGAAGGCGCTTGACGTCGATCGCGCCGAAGCGCGCCAGCGCGCCATGCGCTACAGCTGGAAGGCCTGCGCCGAAATGTTCCTCGACGCGGTCGACGAAGCGCTGGGCATGCCAAGTAAGCGCGCCGACGAGGACAGGGTGGCTCCGGGTCGCCCTAGGCTCGTCCTAGAATAGGCGCCCGCCGTCGGGCACCTTGCGCTCAATGGCGCCGAGCACCACCGCGCCCTCCTCATCGGGAAAGCCGAGCGTCAGGACCTCCGACATGAACGGACCGATCTGGCGCGGTGGGAAATTGACCACCGCGAAGACCTGCCGGCCTACAAGCGTCTCCGGCGCGTAGTATTTGGTGATCTGCGCCGACGACTTCTTCACACCGATCGCCGGGCCGAAATCGATCTTCAGCTTGATTGCCGGCTTGCGCGCTTCCGGAAACGGCTCGGCCTCAACGATCGTGCCGGCACGGATATCGACACGGTCGAAATCGGCAAAGCTGATCTCGGGCTTGCGCTCGCTGCTGGAACTCATCGGCGATATCGGCTTGGTTCAGGCGTTTCCGTGAGTCTCGAAGAGCACGCTGGAGAGCGCGTCCTTGGCCGATGTACCCGACCAGACGACGAACTGGAAGGCCTGGAAATAGCATTCGCAAGCTTCGAGCGCCGACGATAGAAGCACCTCGACCTGCTGGCTCGACGGCTCGACCCCGCCGGCAAGCAGCAGCGATTGGCGGAACATGATCGCGCCTTCCTGCTCCCACAGATCGAAATGCCCGAACAGCATCTGCTCGTTGATCAGTGACAAGAGCCGCATCACTTCCAGCGCGCGCGTCTCCGGCACCTTGATGTCGAAAGCGCAGGCCAGGTGCAGCGCCTCGAAATCTTCCATCCAGGAAAAGGAGACATGATAGTCGGTCCAGCTGCCGGCCACCGAAATCGAAATCTCGTCGTCGCCGGCGCGCTCGAAGGACCAGTCATTGTTGTGGGCCACCTGCTCGATGACGTCCACCGGGTGGATTTCGCGGGAGAATTCGAGTTCGAGGAGTTCCATGAATGCTTCCTGTGTTCAGGGGAGCGCCACACGCTCCGCGGGGCACACACGACGAACAATCTTGTCTAGAACTCGGACGGTCAGGACTTTCCAACGCAAAGACCCAACCGGACCCCACCGCCCGGCGCATGACCCTGCTTCGAATCATGCAACAAATTCAGTCTATTGATCGGGAGTCGCGTGAACAGCCCAATTTTTCGCACCGCGTCATCCGCATGTGGAAAGGTGGCTGTCACAAAGATTCATGCAATGCCGGTAAGCGATTCACGGCAAAGCGATTTTTCGGATCGCGCTATGTGGAAAAGTTTAGCGATTATTTTTTTGCGCGGGGCTTCGCGGCACCCGCAGGTGCGGCCTGTCCGGTCAGTTCGGCGAGCCTGGCCTCGAGCGCCTCGACGCGCGTCGCCAGTTGGATGTTGTCTTCCCGCGCCTTGACCGCCATCTCGCGCACCGCCTCGAATTCTTCGCGCTGCACCACATCCATGGAATTCAGCATGCGCTCGGCTTGCGCCCGGAACGCCGTCTCCACTTCGCGCCGAACGCCCTGCGCGGCACCCGCGGCATCGGTCATGATCTTTGCGAATTCGTCGAGAATGCGGTTCGGTCCGGTCGCCATGGCAGATCCTCGCTTTGTCGTTTTGACGTAGTGGCGCGCGGCGTGGAATGCAAGAACGTTAAGGGTCAATGCGACCTGTGCGTTGCTATGGCGCATGGCGCAGCATTGGCTTTGCGCGGCTGTACTTGAAGGCGCCAAATCGCCTAGTGTGTTGCATTCCTTCAGCACTCTTCAGTCAGGGTCAACCAATGGCAACACCCCCGCGCCGACCAACAGATCCGATGGCCGCCGCAGAAGCTGCCTTCAAGCCGGCCAAGAAACCAGCGGCCCCGATTCGCGAGCCCGCCAGCGCACCAAACGTCAGAGAGCTTGTTTCGATCAGAATCGATCGAGCTGTGCTGGACTATTTCCAGGAAGATGGTCCAGGCTGGCAGGACAGGATCAACGACGCTCTAAAGCAAATTCTCGCCGGCAAACGGCCGGTTTGAAAACCGCCATCTGTGCGATCAAGGCAATCGCCGCCGTTGCCTTGACCCCGCCAAAACCCTGCCGCATGGTCGCGCCCGAATGACCGCGCCCTGGAGACCCTGTTGAGCGAATATTTCCTCTTGCCGCTGGCCTCCCTGCCCTTCCCCCACATCGACCCGGTCATCGTCAAGATCGGGCCGCTGGCTGTGCACTGGTATGGCGTCGGCTATATCGTAGGCATCCTCTTTGCCTGGTGGTATGCCAAACGGCTGGTCACCAACGCTCGTCTCTGGCCGGACGGCCACCTGCCGATGAAGCCCGAGGACCTTGACGATTTCATCGTCTGGGCGGCGATCGGCGTCGTGCTCGGCGGGCGCACCGGCTATGTGCTGTTCTACGACCTGCCGCGCTACATCGCGCATCCGCTCGACATCTTCGCCGTCTGGCAAGGCGGCATGTCGTTCCATGGCGGCCTGCTTGGCGTCATCCTCGCCATGACGCTGTTTTCGCTCAAGCGCCGCATTCCGACCTGGACATTGTTCGATGTGGTGTCGGCAGGCGTGCCTGTCGGTCTCGGCCTTGTGCGTGTCGCCAACTTCATCAATTCGGAGCTTTGGGGCCGGCCGTCGAACGTGCCCTGGGCGATCGAATTCCCCAATGGCGGCCCATTCACCCGCCACCCCAGCCAGCTCTACGAGGCCTTGCTCGAGGGCCTGGTGCTGTTCCTGGTGCTGCGCTTCCTCACCCATTCGCGCCTGAAGCTGAAGACGCCGCGTTTCGTCGGCGGGGCCTTCATCTGCGGCTACGGCCTGTCGCGCATCTTCGTCGAATTCTTCCGTGAGCCGGACCAGCAGCTCGGCTATCTGCTCGGCACCAATTGGCTGACCATGGGCATGATCCTGTCCACCCCGATGGTGCTCGCCGGCATATGGGCCATGGTCACGGCAAAGCCGGCGCCGCAGCCGCGGGCGGCATGACCCGGCTGAAGGAACGCATCAAAAGCCTGATCGGCGCGGCGGGGCCGATCCCGGTCAGCGAATATATGGCGCTCTGCCTGTTCGATCCCGAGGAGGGTTATTACACGACGCGCGAGCCCTTCGGCGCCGCCGGCGATTTCATCACCGCGCCCGAGATCAGCCAGATGTTCGGCGAGCTTGTCGCCGTCTGGCTCTACCAGGCCTGGCAAGGTGCCGGCCGGCCCCTGCCCGCGACCTTTGCCGAGATCGGTCCCGGCCGCGGCACGCTGATGAAGGACATGCTGCGCACCTGGTCGCGGCTCGACCCGGCGCTCGTGGCCGGCGCTTCCTTTGCCATGATCGAGAACAGCCCGCGCCTGACTGAAATCCAGAAACAGACGCTTGCGGGGCACAACGTTGCGCTTGGCTGGCACCAGACCCTCGACGCGCTGCCGCCACAGCCGCTCTTCATCGTCGGCAACGAATTGTTCGATGCGGTGCCTATCCGGCAGTTCGTCTATGTCGGCGCGGGCTGGCGTGAGCGCGTGGTCGGCCTCGATGGCGCCGACGAACTGCACTTCTTCGCCGGCGCGGGGTCCGTCGACCCGGCGCTGCTGCCACCAGCAGCCGCCGATGCGCCGCAAGGCGCCATCGTCGAAGTGGCGCCTGCTCGCTCGGCGCTGATGGCGCAGATCGCCGAACGCATAGCCGGCCAGGGCGCCGCCGGCCTTTTCATCGACTACGGCCATCTGCAGCCGGGTATCGGCGACACTTTCCAGGCGCTGCGCCGGCACGAGCGCGAGGACGTTTTGGCCAATCCAGGCGAAGCCGACCTCACCGCCCATGTCGATTTCGCCGCTCTTGCCGACATCGCGCGCGCGCACGGTCTCGATGTGCAATTGTCGACCCAGGGCGAATTCCTGCTCGGCATGGGCCTGCTCGAACGTGCCGGAATGCTCGGCGCCGATGCCGATGCCGAAACACGGCAGGTCATCTCGGACGCGGTCGAACGCCTGGCCGGCCCCGACGCGATGGGCGAGTTGTTCAAGGTGATGAAGGTCCTGCCGAAGGCGAAAGGCGGCTGAGATCGGCGAGCGGCCGCGGCGGCTGGTCCGCTCGTCTCCGAACTTCGCCTTGACGAACCCGCCTTGCACGGACGACAAACCCAACCATGCTGAATCAGACCAGACCCGATCCAGTACGCTCGCCGCTGCTTGAAATGGCGCAAGGCATGCGCCACGGCTACTTCACCCGCATCGGCGGCGTCTCCGACGGCATCTACCGGGGCCTCAACATCGGCACGGGCTCCAGCGACGACCAGACATTGGTCGCCGAGAACCGGCGGCGCGTCGCCGACTGGATGGGCGTGCCCGCGGACCATCTGCTGACCGCGCACCAGATCCACTCGCCGGATGTCGTTGTCGCCAGGGAACCCTTCGCCGGCCCTCGTCCGAAAGCCGACGCCATCGTCACTGATCGTCCGGGCATCGCCATCGGCGCATCGACCGCCGATTGCGGGCCGGTGTTGTTTGCCGATGCCGAGGCGCGCGTCATCGGCGCCGCCCATGCAGGCTGGAAGGGCGCCTTCACCGGCGTGCTCGAGAACACCGTCGCGGCGATGGAAGGCCTCGGCGCCCGCCGCGACCGAATCGTCGCCGTGCTTGGCCCCTCGATCGGGCCCGACAATTACGAGGTCGGGCCGGAATTCGTCGCCCGCTTCGTCGAGGCCGACGCCGGCAATGAACGCTATTTCAAGCCATCCAGGACTGTCGGCCACTCGATGTTCGACCTCAACCAATATACGGTCGACCGGCTGCGAAAGGCCGGCGTGACCGCCGAGGGGCTTGGCCGCTGCACCTACGCGGAAGAAGACCTTTTCTTTTCCTACCGGCGCACCACACACCGCAAGGAAGCGGATTACGGGCGCCAGGTTTCGGCAATCGTTCTGGAGAAAGAGTAATGGCGCTGCATTTCGAACGTTCGGAATTCGACGCGCGGCGTGACCGGCTGCTGATCGAGATGGCTGAAAAGAAGCTCGACGCCGTGCTGTTGTTCGCGCAGGAGAGCATGTACTGGCTGACCGGCTACGACACGTTCGGCTTCTGCTTCTTCCAATGCCTGGTGGTGAAGGCCGACGGCTCGATGGTGCTGCTCACCCGCTCGGCTGATCTGAGGCAGGCGCGCCATACCTCGACCCTCGAGAACATCGTGCTGTGGACCGATCGTCAGGGCGCCAACCCGGCGATCGACCTGCGCAACCTGCTCAACGACCTCGATCTGCTCGGCGCCCGCATCGGCGTCGAATATGACACCCATGGCCTGACCGCCTATAACGGCCGCCGGCTCGACGAGCAGTTGCAGACTTTCGGCCAGATCGCCGATGCCTCCGGCATCGTCGGCCGGCTGCGCCTGTTCAAGAGCCCGGCCGAGATCGCCAAGGCGGAAAAGGCCGCCAACCTTTCCGACGACGCGCTCGATGCCGCCCTGCCGCTGATCAAGCAGGGCGGTGACGAAAGGCTCATCCTCGCCGCCATGCAGGGCGCGGTCTTTGCCGGCGGCGGCGACTATCCGGCCAACGAATACATCATCGGCTCAGGCGCCGACGCCCTGCTCTGCCGCTACAAGGCCGGCCGCCGCAAGCTTACCAAGAACGACCAGCTGACGCTCGAATGGGCCGGCGTGTTCCACCACTATCATGCCCCCATGATGCGCACCATTTTGACGGGCAAGGTGTCGAAGCGCCATCAGGAACTGTTCGACGCTTCCCGAGCCGCGCTGCTCGCGGTCGAAAAGGCGATGACGCCGGGCAACACCTTCGGCGATGTCTTCGACGCGCATGCCCGCACGCTCGAAGCACACAATCTGACCAAGCACCGGCTGAACGCCTGCGGCTACTCGGTCGGCGCCCGCTTCACGCCATCCTGGATGGACATGCCGATGTTCTACCAGGGCAATCCGGAGCCGATCGCGCCCAATATGACGCTGTTCGCGCATATGATCATCATGGACTCCGAGACCGAGACGGCCATGACGCTCGGCCGCACCTACCTCACCACGGAATCGGCGCCGAAGCCGCTGTCGCGCCATGATCTCGACTTGATCGTGCAGTGAATCCATAATGGTTGGTTCACGCGGGGGCGTTCGCCAATAGGGAGTTTTCAAGCAAATGAGACGATCGCGGATGACGACCGTGTCATTGCTTGCGGCGCTGGCGCTCGGCGCCTGCACCAACGCCAAGGACGTGCTCGAACCTTCGGCCATCACTCCGCCGGCGAGCTCGGCCCAGTCCTCGGCCGCCCCGCAGGGCACATCGACGACGGCCACAACCCCGACCACGACCGCGCCTGCCCCTTCTCCCGCGCCTTCCACCACAGCGTCACCCAGGACATCGGCCCAGACCGCCGCCCTGGCCAAGACACGGTTGCAGGTGGCGCCGATCGTCGGCGCATCGGTGGACGCGGCAGCACCGTTGACGGCGGAACTGCAGACCCGCGCCAAGCAACGCGGCTTGACGCTTGTCGGCAGCACCGACCAGACGGCGACGCATGTGCTGAAAGGCTATTTCTCGACGATGTCCGAGGGCAAGGACACCACCGTCATCTACGTCTGGGACATTTACGACCCCTCGGGGAACCGCCTGCATCGCATCAACGGCCAGCAGAAAGCGCCCACGGTCGGCAGCGGCGAGGGCTGGCCCGCGGTGGCGCCCGCGACCATGCAGGCCATCGCCGACCAGACGATCGACCAGTTCGCCGCGTGGCTCGGCAGCGGCGGCGCCGGTTGACCGTACGGTAGCCGGCCGAACTGTTGCCGGCTTGCGATGTTTTGCTTGTTTGTTGCAGTCGCCGAAGGGATTCCCGATAACGAGGCTTGCAATACCGGCGCGGGCCGCTAAAAGCCCGCTTAAAAGGCTCGTTGAGAGTCTCTCGGGTCTCTCCATCCTTCACCAGGAACGGTGCATGAAGCTTTTCGCGGGCAATTCCAACCGGGTGCTGGCCGAAGCGGTCGCTCGCTATCTCAACATCCCGCTGGGGAAGGCCAGCGTCAGGCGCTTCGCCGACCAGGAAATCTTCGTCGAGATCCAGGAAAACGTGCGCGGCGAGGATGTCTTCATCCTGCAGTCCACCTCTTATCCGACCAACGACCATCTGATGGAACTGCTCATCATGATGGACGCTTTCATGCGCTCCTCGGCCCGGCGCATCACGGCGGTCATCCCCTATTTCGGCTATGCAAGGCAGGACCGCCGCGCCTCCGGCCGCACGCCCATCTCGGCCAAGCTGGTCGCCAACATGATCACCCGCGCCGGCGCCGACCGCGTGCTGACGCTCGACCTGCATGCCGGCCAGATCCAGGGTTTCTTCGACATCCCGACCGACAATCTGTTCTCGGTGCCGGTGATGGCCCGCGACGTGAAGGCCAAGTACAAGCAGCTCGGCAATGTCGTCGTCGTCTCGCCCGACATTGGCGGCGTGGTTCGGGCGCGCGCTCTGGCCAAGCGTTTCGACGCGCAGCTGGCCATCGTCGACAAGCGCCGCGAGCGCCCGGGTGAATCGGAAGTCATGAACATCATCGGCGCGGTCGCCGGCAAGGATTGCCTGCTGATCGACGACATCGTCGATTCCGGCGGCACGCTGTGCAACGCGGCCGACGCGCTGCTCGCCAACGGCGCGACCAGCGTCACCGCGTACATCACCCATGGCGTGCTGTCGGGCGGCGCCGTCGCCCGTATCGCCGGTTCGAAGCTGCAGGAACTGGTGATCACCGATTCCATCCAGCCGACGCAGGGCGTGCTCGATGCACCGAACATCCGCGTCATCTCGATCGCCGACCTGATGGGCGAGGCGATCTCGCGCACGGCGACGGAAGAGTCGGTCTCGAGCCTGTTCGACTAGAGCGTTTCACCGTTTCACGGAAACGGCGAACCGCTCTATCCCTTTGTTTTTGCGCAATTCCGGACGGAAAACCGCTCACACTTTTCCTGGAATTGCTCTAATCGATTTCGATAGGCGCGTAACGCAGCAGCGTCACGCCTTGCGCAAGCCGCTCCGTGCCGAGCGGCTTCAACGCCAGCGACAGGCCGGACTGGAAATACGGCTTGCCGCCGCCGAGCACGACTGGATGCATATAGAGCCGGTATTCGTCGATCAGCCCCGCGCGTGCGAGATGGGAGGCCAACTCAGCGCCGGAGACGGAAATCTCGCCAGTTGCTTCTCCCTTCAGCGACCTCGCCACCGCCTCCGCGTCCCCCTTCACCAGACGGGCATTCGGCCCGACTTCCTGAAGCGTGGTCGAAAACACGATCTTCGGCGTTTCACGCCAGGCGTGGGCAAAATCCCGCTCGACCTCCTCGGCGGCGATCTCGCGCTCCGGGCTGTCCCAGAAGCGCATGGTCTCATACATCCGGCGTCCGCAGAGCGCGATCGACGTCCGCCGCATCTCGTCGTTGAAATGCTGATGAAGTTCCTCTTCGGGGACCGGCAGGTCGATGTCTCCGCTCGGCCCTGCGATATAGCCATCGAGCGATGTCAGCATGGCATAGACGATCGTCGCCATAGCGTTCCTCCGATTTCGCGTCCCCCAAAAGGACCATATCTGATTGCAATTTGCAACCAGAAATCTGAATGGAACCCGGAGAGGCGACGCATCGGCCCATGCCGCGGCGCCGTCTCACGCAGCGATCGGACCGCCTGTGCGGCGCGGGTTTTCACCGGCATCGCGCGCGCCGCGCATATAGCCGCGCGGCGAAGCGCCGAGCATGCGCTTGAACATGGTGGTGAAGGCCGGCACGCTGTCATAGCCGAGATCGAGCGCCACCCTGGTGATCGGCTCGCCGTCGGCGAGCCTTGGCAGCGCGGCGAACAGGCAGGCCTGCTGGCGCCAGGTCGAAAGCGACAGCCCGGTCTGGCGCTGGAAAGCGCGGGTGAAAGTGCGCCGGCTCATGCCTGCGGCATCCGCCCACTCGTCGATAGTGGCGTGCGGCGAAGGAGCCGCCACGAAGCGCCTGCAAAGCGCCGCGAGCTTCGGATCGGACGGGAAAGGCAACCCAAGCGGGCGTTCCGGCAGGTTCGGAATCTCGTGCAGCAGCAGTCCCATGACCAGCGCTGCCCGCCCTTCGAGCTCGCCGCCTTGCGGCAATTTCTCCGATTCAACGATCAGGCTGTGCATCAGCTCGGTGATGCCGACGACGCGCAATCCCTCCGGCAGGCCGGCAATGGCATCAGGCATCACATAGACCGAGCGCATCGAGACGTCGCCCAGCATCTCGACCGAATGCTCGGTGCCGGCCGGTATCCACATCGCATGGTCGGGCGGCACCATCCAGCGCCCGTGCTTCGTCGTCACCAGCACCACCCCCACCAGGGCATGCAAAAGCTGGCTGCGGCTGTGGCGGTGTTGCGGCACGTGATAGCCGTCCGGATATTCGGTCGGCAACGCCACCGCCGGCCCGACGGCCTCCTCCAGCCACTGCCAGCGGCTTTCATGCAGCCGGCCCAGCTCGGCGGCGTCGCCTCTGAAGATTTCCCGGCCATGCGGCATCGGATGTGGCCCACTTGCGAAACTATTGGACCAAACCACGAAAGAAGTCGCCATTCAAGCCGATTATAAGGCAAGCGTCCTATCCATGAGACTGCTGCGGTTCGCCGCCAAAAAGACTACGGAGCATTGCCTTGACTGATACGACCGCCACAACCGTCGCCACGCCGGCGACGGCAAGCAGCACCTCGGCGCAAGCGACGGTCTTTGCCGTCATCCTTTCGGTGAGCTTCTGCCACGGCATCAATGACATCATGCAGTCACTGCTGCCGGCGATCTATCCGCTCCTCAAAGAGAATTACAGTCTCGATTTCTGGCAGATCGGCCTTCTGACCTTCACCTTCCAGGTCACGGCCTCGCTGCTGCAACCGGTGATCGGCATGATCACCGACAAGCGGCCAATGCCCTATTCCTTGCCTTGGGGCATGGCTTCGTCGCTGGTCGGCCTGATCGTGCTGGCCTATGCCGGCCACTATGTGCTGCTTCTGGTCGGCGCCTCGCTGATCGGCATCGGCTCGGCGATCTTCCATCCGGAATCCTCGCGCATCGCGCGCTTCGCCTCGGGCGGCCGCTTCGGCCTTGCGCAGTCGCTGTTCCAGGTCGGCGGCAATTTCGGCCAGTCGATGGGCCCGCTGCTCGCAGCCTTCATCGTTGTGCCCTTCGGCCAGACCAGCATCTCCTGGTTCGCCATCGGCTCGCTGATCGGCATCTTCGTGCTGTGGCAGGTCGGCGGCTGGTACAGCCGAATGCGCGCCTCGCAGGCCACCCGCAAGCAGGTTGCCCATGTATCGCCCTTTCCGCGCAAGAAGGTGATGGGCGCGCTCGCAGTGCTGACGCTGCTGGTGCTGACCAAGAACGCCTATATCGCCTCGCTGTCCAGCTACTACACCTTCTATTCCATCCACAAGTTCGGCGTCTCGGTGCAGACGAGTCAGGTCATGCTTTTCCTGTTCCTCGGCGCATCGGCGCTGGGCATCCTGCTTGGCGGTCCGTTCGGCGACCGTTACGGGCAGAAGGCGATGATCTGGTTCTCGATCGTCGGCGTCCTGCCCTTCACGCTGGCGCTGCCCTACGCCAATCTGGAATGGACGATGGTGCTCACCGTGCTGATCGGCCTGATCCTGTCGTCGGCCTTCTCCAACATCGTGGTGTTCGCGCAGGAGCTGGTTCCGGGCCGCGTCGGCACGATCGCCGGCATCTTCTTCGGCTTCGCCTTCGGCATAGGCGGCATCGCCGCCGCGGTGCTCGGCGTCATCGCCGACGTGAAGGGTATCGATTTCGTTTTCCAGGTCTGCTCGTATCTGCCCTTCCTCGGTCTGCTGACGGTGTTCCTGCCCAATATGAAGGAAGCGCGAAGGGCCTGATTGCCCGGGCACTCCAAACGGCCTCCGAAGATCGAAGCACCCGCCGCCTGGCGGGTGCTTCGTGTTTGGCGTCCTGCTTCAAGCCTTGAAGAAGGCCAGCAGGTCGGCGTTGATGACATCCGCATGGGTCGTCGCCATGCCGTGCGGGAAGCCCTTGTAGACCTTGAGCTCGCCCTTCTTGAGCAGCTTGATCGAAAGCAGAGCGGAGTCCGCGATCGGCACGATCTGATCGTCGTCGCCATGCATGACCAGCACCGGTACGTCGATCTTCTTCAGGTCCTCGGTGAAGTCGGTTTCCGAGAAGGCCTTGATGCAATCGTAATGCGCCTTGGTGCCGCCCATCATGCCTTGGCGCCACCAATTGTCGACAACGGCTTGCGAGACCATCGCGCCCGGACGGTTGAAGCCATAGAACGGCCCGGCCGGAACGTCACGGAAGAACTGGGCGCGATTAGCGGCCTGGGCCGCGCGGAAGCCATCGAACACCTGGATCGGCAGGCCGCCTGGATTGGCGTCGCTCTTCAGCATGATCGGCGGCACCGCGCCAATCAGAACGGCCTTGGCAACCCGACCGCCGCCACCATACTGCGCCACGTAGCGAGCCACCTCGCCGCCGCCGGTCGAATGGCCGACATGGATCGCGTTCTTAAGATCGAGATGCGCCACGAGCGCCGCTACATCGGCGGCATAGGTGTCCATCTCGTTGCCGGTGTCAGTCTGGGTCGAACGGCCGTGTCCACGCCGGTCATGCGCGATGACGCGGTAGCCCTTCGACAGGAAGAACAGCATCTGGGCGTCCCAGTCGTCGCTGCTCAGCGGCCAGCCATGGTGGAAGACGATCGGCTGACCGGTCCCCCAGTCCTTGTAGAAGATCTGCGTTCCGTCCTTCGTGGTGATCGTGCCGCTGCCAATTTTGATCTGCGAAGCTTCAGTCATCTCCATCTCCTTTGTAATTTTCGCAATAAATAATATCACGATAATGATATGCGTACCGCTGTCGAGCCGGCTTGTCCATAGAAATATGTATCACGATAACATTTTCTGTGGTACATAATCGGTTATCAGTCGGCAAAAGGATCGTGTCGTGCCCCTTCCCTTGGACAATCAGCTCTGTTTCACGCTCTACGCGACCAGCATGACAATCAATCGTACCTACAAACCGATGCTGGACGAAATGGGCATCACCTATCCGCAATATCTCGTGCTCAATGCGCTGGGAGAGACTGACGGCATGTCGGTGGGCAGCATCGCGCATCGGCTCGCCCTGGAATCGAGCACCATCACTCCACTGGTGAAGCGAATGGAACAGGCCGGCCTCGTCACTCGCCAGCGCAGCCAGACCGACGAGCGCCAGGTGCAGGTCGACCTGACCCCTATCGGGCGAGCCTTGCTCGTCCAGTGCAATTGCCTGAACGAGACCCTGATCGAGCGCTCGGGCATGACGTTGGCCGAGCTCGATGCCCTAAATCGGCAAATCCAGAAATTGCGCGATGCGTTGAACGGCGGCCAGGTGGTTGACGCCGCCTAGGGCAATTCCGGGAAAAAAGCGTAGCCTTCTCCGTCTGGAATTGCACAAAAGCCAGTGTGGTCACGCCTCCGCCTTCACCGGCGGCAACGGCGGCGCCTCCAGCCCCTGGAACGGATCGCGCCAGGCGTCGATCGCCTCCAGCCGGCCGTACCAGCGGTGGATCGACGGGTAGTCGTCGAGCGGCAATCCGGCGACATCATTGAAAGGCAGGAACGTCGCCATGCGGAAGTCCGCATAGGAGATGGAATTGCCGACCAGCCATTCCCGCGCGGCAAGCTCGGGCTCGAGGACAGCCGCGGCCTTATGGAATTGCCTGAGCCCCTCCTCGACCAGCGCCTGATCGATCGGGCCGAGTCCATAACGCTGCTTGGTCCCGCGCTCGAAATGCACCATGTCGCAGGCGAAGGCGAACCGTTCCTTGCCCCAACTGATCCAGCGGATCATGTCCGGCTCATCGTCCCCGCGGCGCCAGAAATCTGAACGCATCTGGCGCGAAAGCCGGCAGGCGATGGCGTCCGTCTCCCACAGGCTCCATCCGGCGCCGACCAAGATCGGCAAGGTCAGATTGGGGTTGAGCGCCTGGTAGCGCTCGGCCTGCCCCGGCGCCATCGGCGATGCGAACTCGAACGCGATCCTAGCCTTGAGATAGCGCGCCGTCGCGACCGCGAGGCGAGGATTGGGATTGCGGCTGAACAGGAGTTTCATTTTGGTCCCACGGATCTGGTTGCATGCCGCAGGACGACCGGAAGCCGCCCGATCCTACATTTGTCACGAACGGAGATCCGGTTTATGTTTTCGGCATCGGAAAACGCCCTGCAAGCCTTCCGGCACAACCGCTTGCGCGCTTGCCCGCCTTCCGCTATAGAGCCGCCACCCGCGTAGACACCCTTGGAGGCAACGCGGAGGAAGGCCGGCCAGGCCTCGCATGATTCCAACGCATTTGGATTGCCAAACGCATCGGACGGATCGTGCAAGGCCGCGACGGCTTTCGACGTTTACGGTCGGGCTTACGCCGACCGCGAGCGCTCCACAACACGCGAAAGGAAATGCCATGAGCCACGATGCTTATGAGCTCAAAGCCGAAGCGCGCGAACAGGTCGGTAAGGGGTCCGCCCGCGCAGTTCGCCGCAACGGTAAAGTGCCTGCAGTTATCTACGGCGACAAGCAGCCTCCCCTGGCGATTGCGCTGAACTACAAGGACATCTTCTACAAGATCCATGGCGGCGGGTTCCTGACCACGGTCGCCACGATCGATGTCGACGGCAAGAAGATTCAGGTCCTGCCGAAGGATTTCCAGCTCGACCCGGTCAAGGATTTCCCTGTCCATGTCGACTTCCTGCGCATCGGCAAGGACACCGAGGTCAATGTCGACGTGCCCGTCCACTTCATAAATGAGGACAAGTCGCCCGGCATCAAGCGCGGCGGCGTGCTCAACATCGTTCGCCACGAAGTCGAGTTCCACTGCCCGGCCAACGCGATCCCGGAATTCATCACCGTCGATCTCGCCGGCACCGACATCGGCGACTCGATCCACATCTCGGCGGTCAAGCTGCCGGCCGGCGTCAAGCCGGTCATCTCCGATCGCGACTTCACCATCGCGACCATTGCCGGCTCGTCGGCGATGAAGCCGGAGACGGAAGCGACCACGGAGGCTGCGGAAGAAACGGCGGCCCCGGCGGCCGAAGAGAAGTAATTTCTCTCAAGCGTCCGGAGGCGGCGATGCCAGAGAAGACAATGCTTGTCTTTGCAGGCCTCGGCAATCCGGGCACGAAATACGAAAACAACCGGCACAATGTCGGCTTCATGGCGGCGGACGCGATTGCCCGCCGCCATTCCTTTTCGCCCTGGTCGCGAAAATTCCAGGGCCTGATCTCGGAAGGCACGCTCGGCGGCGAGAAGGTGCTGCTGATCAAGCCGCAGACCTTCATGAACCTTTCCGGACAGTCGGTGGGCGAAGCGCTGCGCTTCTACAAGCTCGAGCCGTCCGCGCTCACCGTCTTCTATGACGAGATCGACCTTGCCGCCGGCAAGCTCAGGGTCAAGGTGGGCGGCGGCTCCGGCGGCCACAACGGCATCCGCTCGCTCGACCAGCATGTCGGCAATGCCTATCGCCGGGTGCGCATCGGCGTCGGCCACCCCGGCGTCAAGGAGATGGTGCACGGCCATGTGCTCGGCGATTTCGCCAAGACCGATCGCGAATGGCTGGATGTCCTACTGGACGCAATCGCCGACGATGCCGCTCTGCTCGCCAAGGGCGACGACAATTCCTTCATGAACCGCGTCACGCTCGCCTTGCGTGAAAAACTCGTGCCGACCGGCGATGAGGACCGCCCGCCGCCCAAGCCGCCGAAGCAGCAAAGCCATGTCCGCCAGGCGCGCCCGCAGCAGCCGGCGGCAAAGCTTCCCGAGAGCGGCCCGATGGCCGCGATGCTGAAGAAGCTGTTCGGCAAGGAGTGAGCGCCGAACGAACGTCGCCCAGGGCTTGACGTTCGTCACCGCTATCGCCCATAGCCCTCAGCAAAATCGAATTCCGACAGGACTGGACGAACATGGGTTTCAAATGTGGCATCGTTGGCTTGCCCAACGTCGGCAAGTCGACGCTGTTCAATGCGTTGACCAGGACGGCCGCCGCGCAGGCCGCCAACTATCCTTTCTGCACCATTGAGCCGAACACCGGCGAGGTGGCGGTGCCGGATCCGCGCCTGCAGAAGATCGCGGCGATCGGCAAGTCGAAGGAGATCATCCCGACCCGCATCTCCTTCGTCGACATTGCCGGCCTGGTGCGCGGCGCCTCCAAGGGCGAAGGGCTGGGCAACCAGTTCCTAGCCAACATCCGCGAGGTCGATGCGATCGTGCATGTGCTGCGCTGCTTCGAGGATGACGACATCACCCATGTCGAGGGCCGTATTGACCCTGTCGCCGACGCCGAGACGGTCGAGACCGAGCTGATGCTCGCCGACCTCGAAAGCATCGAGCGCCGCATCCTCCAGGTCCGCAAGCGGGCCGCCGGCAAGGACAAGGAAGCCATGGCCGTCCTGCCGATGATGGAGGCGTCGCTCGAATTGCTGCAGGCCGGCAAGCCGACGCGCTTCCTGCTCAACGGCATCGCACCGGAGGATCTGCGCATCCTGCAGGGGCTGAACCTGCTCACCTCGCATCCCGTTCTCTATGTCTGCAATGTCGCCGAGGCGGACGCCGCCACCGGCAACGAGCACACGCGCGCGGTGGAGAAGATGGCGGCAGCTCAGGGCGCCGGCACGGTGGTGATCTCGGCGGCGATCGAGGCGGAAGTCGCCCAGCTTTCCGACGAAGAGGAAATGGAGTTCCTTGCCTCGATCGGCCTCGACGAGCCGGGCCTCAACAAGGTGATCCGCGCCGGCTACGAGCTCTTGCACCTGATCACCTACTTCACCGTCGGGCCGAAGGAGACGCGCGCCTGGACGATCCACAAGGGCGATAAGGCGCCGCAGGCAGCCGGCGTCATCCATACCGACTTCGAGCGCGGCTTCATCCGCGCCCAGACCATCTCCTACAACGACTTCGTCACGCTGGGCGGTGAAGTGGCCGCCAAGGAAGCCGGCAAGGCGCGCGACGAAGGCAAGGAGTATGTCGTCCAGGACGGCGACATCATGCTGTTCAAGTTCAACACCTGATCCTTCAGGAGACCCGGCGATGATAAAGACCTTCGTCGTGGACAATGACCGCCTGCGTCTCACCGAGGATCTCGCGGCGGATGGCGACAGGGTCGTCTGGGCCGACCTCTTCAACCCGACCAAGGAGGAAGAGGCGCGCATCGAGGGCTGGCTGGGCATAGCCATCCCGACCCGCGAGGAGATGGAGGAGATCGAGATATCGAGCCGCCTCTATGTCGAGGACGGCGGCTACTTCATGACCGCCGTGCTGCCGGCGCAGACCGAGGCCGACGATCCTTTGATGTCGCCGGTGACCTTCGCGCTTGCCGGCAATCGGCTGATCACCATCCGCTACCACGAACCCAAGGCCTTCAAGACCTTTCCGTTGCGGGCCGAAAAGGTGGCGACCGGCTGCACCAGCGGCGACACCATCCTGATCGGCCTTCTCGAGGCGATCGTCGATCGCCTGGCCGACATCCTCGAGCGCGCCGGCCGGGAGGTCGAGGCGATCTCGCGCGACATTTTCCAGGCGCGCTCGACCAAGGCCTCGAAGCGCAACCGTGATTTTCAGGAGCTCCTGAAAGGCATCGGCCGCAAGGAGGACCTCGCCTCCTCGGTCCGCGACAGCCTGATCTCGCTGCAGCGCCTCGCCGGCTTCCTCGCCCATGTCGCGGGCCAGACCAAGATGAGCAAGGATGTGCGCGCCCGTATCAAGACGCTGTCGCGCGACGTGCTGTCGCTCGCCGACCATGCCACCTTCCTGTCGCAGAAGATCTCCTTCCTGCTCGACGCCACGCTCGGCATGATCTCGATCGAGCAGAACGCCATCATCAAGATCTTCTCGGTCGCCGCCGTCATCTTTCTGCCGCCGACGCTGGTCGCCTCGATCTACGGCATGAATTTCGACATCATCCCCGAGCTCAAATGGGAGTTCGGCTATCCCTTCGCCATCGGCCTGATGGTGGTCTCGGCCATCCTGCCCTTCTGGTATTTTCGCCGCCGCGGCTGGCTCTGACAGCGTCGGCCGGCGACGGCTGGCTTACCAGAAATCACTTGACCAAATTGCCTTGGACCTTCATCCGGGAATGCCGATTTGGGGATCACGCATTCGTCAACCGGATTGCCAGCATGACCGGAAAGACCTGGGCCTATGAGGATTTCGTCGAGGGGTCCTCGCTCGACCTCGGCAGCAAGACTGTAAGCGCTGCCGAGATCATCGAATTCGCCTCGGAATTCGATGCCCAGCCGATGCATCTCGACGAGGAAGCCGGCAGGGCGAGCATCCTCGGCGGCCTTTCGGCTTCGGGCTGGCACACCTGCGCGATGTTCATGCGCATGCTGTGCGACGCCTTCCTGCTCGATTCGACGTCTCAAGGGTCGCCCGGCATCGAGCATGTGAAATGGAAGAAGCCGGTTCTGGCCGGCGATACCTTGCGCGGCACGGTCACGATCCTGTCCAAGCGCCAGTCCAAATCGCGGCCTCAGCTCGGCTTGATCACCATGCGCAGCGAACTGGTCAACCAGCGCGGCGAGAGTGTCTTCGAGCTGGAGAACATCGGCATGTTCCTCACCCGCGAGGCCGCGGCATGACCCTCGACGAATTCTTCCTGATCGGCCAGACCGTCACGCTCGGCTCGCACAAATTCGAGGCTGACGAGATCAAGGCGTTCGCCAGGAAATACGATCCGCAGGTCTTCCATGTCGATGAGGAGGCGGCGAAGAAGAGCGTGCTCGGCGGGCTTTGCGCCTCGGGCTGGCACACCGCCGCCACCTGGATGAAATACAACCTCGCAAAGCGCATGGAGACCGAGGGCGTGCGCTGGACCGGCCCCGGCCCGCAGCCCGAATTCGGCCCCTCGCCCGGCTTCCGCAATCTGAAATGGCTGAAGCCGGTCTACGCGGGCGAGACGGTGACCTTCACGCGCACCGCGCTGGCACACCGCCCGCTCGCGGGACGCCCGGGCTGGAACCTGCTCACGCTGCGCTCGGAAGGGTTCGATTCGACCGGCGACAAGGTGATTGAATTCGACAGCGCGGTGCTGGTGAAGGTGGAGTAATGTCTCTTCCTTCTCCCCTTGTGGGAGAAGGTGGATCGGCGCGCAGCGCCGAGACGGATGAGGGGTGTTCCAGCGGAGTGAGACGCTGGCGGCATCTGGAGCACCCCTCATCCGTCGCCTTTGGCGACACCTTCTCCCACAAGGGGAGAAGGGAAAGCCGCGCTAATGCCCCTCGAACCCGATCAGCGTCCTGACCGGCACGCCGAGCGCTTCCAGCTTCTTGCGGCCGCCGAGGTCCGGCAGGTCGATGACGAAACAAGCCGCGACGATGTCGGCGCCGATCTGCCTGAGTAGCCTCACCGCTGCTTCCGCGGTGCCCCCGGTGGCGATCAGGTCGTCGACCACGATCACCTTCTCGCCGGGCGAGACGCCGTCCTTATGCATCTCCATCTCGTCCAGGCCATATTCGAGGCTGTAGGCGACGCGCACCGTTTCGTAAGGCAGCTTGCCCTTCTTGCGGATCGGCACGAAGCCGGCCGAAAGCTGGTGCGCCACGGCGCCGCCCAGGATAAAGCCGCGCGCCTCGATGCCGGCGATCTTGTCGATCTTCAGCCCGGCATAGGGATGCACCAGTTCGTCGATGGCACGGCGAAAGGCGCGGGCATCGCCAAGCAGCGTGGTGATGTCGCGAAACAATATGCCGGGCTTTGGGTAATCCGGAATGGTGCGGATGGCCGCAAGCAGCGTGTCTTCGAGGGAGGATTTCATCGAGGCTTTCCGCGTGTCCGGCTGTCGGATTTGGCGTCGGCCATTGCTGCCCGACGCGACCGACAAGGGCTACCGCGATGTCGCGCCAGAGACAAGCACATCCGGCAAAGCATTGGCGCCGACCGGCCTCGGCCGTAACGAAAAGGGCGCCTGCGAAGGCGCCCTTCGAAAAGCAGGCGCTTGCCTGGCAACTACATGCCTAGGTCCGAGCGCAGCTCGGAGCGCGCCACTTCGAACTCGGCCTTGAAATCGGGACGGCTGAGCAGGACCGCCGCAATCACGCTGCCCGAAATCTTGCCCATCTCGATGTCGGACGGGTAGTGGATGCCGCCGACCACACGGTTATGGGCATATTCGGCCGCGCGGGCCATGATCTCGGCGCGCTTTTCCGGCACCATGTCGGACAGGATGATGGCCATCATGGTGCCGACCGTGGCATGGCCAGACGGCCAGGAACCGGAATTGGACAACTTCACCACGGGCTTGACGAGATCGCTGAGCTGATGCGGGCGCGGACGCTTCCAGAGGTCCTTGGCCGGGTCGACGACCGCGCCTTCAGTCGCGACCACGCGATCGAAGAACGCGCTGAACTTCGGCAGCGTCTCCTTGTTGAATTTCGCTCCCATGACGTCGGCGAAGCGCCAGACATTCTCTTCGGCATCGGCAATTGCGCGCTTCTCCATTTCGGGCGTGCGCGTCACCTGCAGGGTCAACACCTCGCCGAGTTCGGCCTTGGTCTCGGCCGAATCGTTGGCGGGCGGCGGCGGCAGGATCATCGTCAGGTCGATGTCCTTGTTGGTGACGAAGGGCTGGGCGTCCTCGGCTTGGACGGCCGGGCTGGCGACAAGAAGCAGCAACACGGCTGCGAGCGGCGCGAATCTTTTCATGGGAACGATCCTTTGCGGTAGGGGCAAGGCAGGATCGCCATGCGCAATGACGGCCATGTGACATGGCCGGATCGACGCGGTTCCGAGATACAAAAAGGGCGCCTTTCGGCGCCCTTGCATTTTTCTGGAAGCCGGCCGCGGCTCAGTGCGCGACGTCGGCCCACACCCTGCGCTTGGTCATGTAGACCAGCGCGCCGAAGAGCAGCAGGAAGATCATGACGCGGAAGCCGGTCTTCTTGCGGTCCTCGAGATGCGGTTCGGCGGCAAACATCAGGAAGGCCGAGACGTCACGGGCATACTGGTCGACGGTCTGCGGCGAGCCGTCGTCATAGGTCACCTGGCCATCCGAGAGCGGCTTCGGCATCTTCAGGGACACGCCGGACAGGAAGTACGGGTTGTAGTGCGTGCCTTCCGGGATCACCATGCCGGCCGGCGGCGTCTGGTCGTAGCCGGTGAGCAGCGAGTGGATATAGTCCGGGCCGCCCTGCGCATATTGCGTGAAGATGTCGAAGATGAAGCGCGGGAAGCCGCGCTCGACGCCGCGCGCCTTGGCGAGCAGCGACATGTCCGGCGGAGCGGCGCCGCCATTGGCGGAAGCCGCGGCCTGCTCGTTCGGGAACGGCGCCGGGAAGTGGTCCGACGGCTTGCCGGGACGATCGAACATGTCGCCGGCGTCGTTCGGGCCGTCATGGATGGTGTATCCGGCGGCCAGCGTCTTGATCTGCGCTTCCGAATAGCCGAGCCCTTCCAGCGTGCGGAAGGCCACGAGGTTCATCGAGTGGCAGGCCGAGCAGACTTCCTTGTAGACCTTGAGGCCGCGCTGCAGCTGCGCCTTGTCGTAGGTCCCGAACGGGCCGGCGAAGCTCCAGCTCATTTCCTTCGGCTCGTTGATCGGGAAATGCGTCGGCGCGGCCGCGTTGTGTTCCTCTTCCGCGGCGATGGCCCCAGCACTTGACATCCAGGTGCCCGCGACCACCAGGCCGAGCAGCGCCAGCGAGGTGAGAATCTTCTTCATACCCAAAATCCCCTCAGATCCTCAGCCTTTGGTTTCCGGCGCGGCGGTCGCGCCTGCCGGATGTCCGCTGCCGCCCTTGTTCTTTTCCAGCACCGCCTCGGTGATCGAGTTCGGCAGCCTGCGCGGCGTCTCGATCAGGCCAAGTACCGGCATGACGATCAGGAAGAAGGCGAAATAGAACAGCGTCGCCATCTGCGCCATGAACACGTAGGCGCCTTCCGCCGGCTGCGAGCCCAGCCATCCAAGCAGGATGGCGTCGGCCACGAACAGCCAGAAGAACAGCTTGTACCACGGACGGTAGACCGCCGAGCGCACCTTGGAGGTGTCGAGCCACGGCACCAGGAACAGCATGGCGATGGCGCCGAACATGCACAGCACGCCGCCGAGCTTGGAGTTGATCGGGCCGATGTTGAAGGTGATGGCGCGCAGGATCGCGTAGAACGGCAGGAAGTACCATTCCGGAACGATGTGGGCTGGCGTCTTCAGCGGGTTGGCGACCGTGTAGTTGTCCGGGTGGCCGAGATAGTTCGGCAGGTAGAAGACGAAATAGGCGAAGAAGAACAGGAACACGATCATGCCGAACGCGTCCTTGATGGTCGCGTAGGGCGTGAAGGCGACGGTGTCGGTCTTCGACTTGACCTCGATGCCGGTCGGGTTCGACTGGCCAACGACATGCAGCGCCCAGATGTGCAGCACCACGACGCCGGCGATCATGAACGGCAACAGGTAATGCAGCGCGAAGAAGCGGTTCAGCGTCGGATCGTCGACCGCGAAGCCGCCGAGCAGCAGCTGCTGGATCCAGTTGCCGACCAGCGGAATGGCGCTGAAGAAGCCGGTGATCACGGTGGCGCCCCAGAAGCTCATCTGTCCCCAGGGCAGCACGTAGCCCATGAAGCCGGTGGCCATCATCAGCAGGTAGATGATGCAGCCGAGGATCCACAGGAGCTCGCGCGGCGCCTTGTAGGAGCCGTAGAACAGGCCGCGGAAGATGTGGATGTAGACGGCGACGAAGAAGAACGAGGCGCCGTTGGAATGGAGATAGCGCAGGAGCCATCCCGAATTCACGTCGCGCATGATCTTCTCGACCGAATCGAAGGCGAGATTGGTGTCGGACGTGTAGTGCATCGCCAGCACGATGCCGGTCAGGATCTGCGAGACCAGCATGATCGACAGGATGCCGCCGAACGTCCACATGTAGTTGAGGTTGCGCGGCACCGGATAGGCGACGAAGCTGTCATAGATCAGCCGCGGCAGCGGCATGCGCGCGTCGAACCAGCGCTCGATACCGGTCTTGGGCGTATAGGTCGAGTGTCCCTCGCTCATCGAAATGTCCCCTGCCTCAACCGATAAGGATCTTGGTATCGGAAATGAACTTGAATACCGGGATCGCCATGTTCTCCGGCGCCGGACCTTTGCGGATGCGGCCGGCGGTGTCGTATTGCGAACCATGGCACGGGCAGAACCAGCCTCCGAAATCGCCTTCCTGGCCGAGCGGGATGCAGCCGAGATGGGTGCAGACCTGCACCATCACCATCCAGGCTTCCTTGCCGGGCGTCGTGCGGTTGGCGTCGGTCGCCGGCGCGTCGGACGGCAGGTTGGCATTGCGCGCGATCGGGTCCTTGAGATCGGCGAGATTGACGGCCTCGCCGTCCTTCATTTCCTTTTCGGTGCGGTTGCGCACCACCACCGGCTTGCCGCGCCATTTGACGATCAGCGAGCTGCCCGGCTGCAGCGAGGAGACGTCGACCTCGACCGAGGCGAGAGCCAGCGTCGAGGCATCGGGGCGCATCTGGTCGATGAACGGCCACGCGACGGCTCCCGCGCCGACAACGGCGGCCATGCCGGTGGCTACGTAGAGAAAATCGCGACGGTTGGGATCGTGGATGTCGGTTGCGCTCACGGGTGCCTGATCCTTTCGCCTCTTCCTAACCGGAGGCCGAGCCTTGTCCCCGCTCAATCGCACCTGCCCGACAGCGCATGGCGAACAGGCTAGCGAATTCCTCCGGCATTTGGATTTTCGGTTTATGCGTGCGGCCCGTTTTTGTCCAGCGGGGTGAGGCCACAAGGGCAGATTGTCGCGGGCATTTTGGCCAAGCGGAAATTTGACGCACATTGACGGATGTAGCAATATGTCTACATCTTCTGGGAAGAGGTGCCGAAATGAACATCTCGACGAAGGCGACCACCATGTCGAGCCGTGAGTTCAACCAGGATACGGCACTCGCAAAACGCGCGGCCAGGAACGGTCCGGTCATCATCACCGACCGAGGCAGGCCCTCGCATGTGCTGATGTCGATCGAGGAATATGAGAAACTGAAAGCCCAGGGCAAGCCGGAGAAACATAGAAGCCTCGCAGACGCGATTGCCGATGATCGCCCCGAAGCCGATTTTGATTTCGAAATCCCGGAGCTCAAGGCCTTATCTCTGCGCCCGCCCGAGTTGGACTGATGTATCTGCTCGATACCAATGTCATTTCCGAACTGAGGCGGAAAGACCGATGCGACCCGAACGTCTGGGCCTGGGCCGAGAGCCGAAATCCGGGCGAGTTCCATGTATCAGCCGTCAGCATTCTTGAGGCCCAGATCGGCGCCCTGAGAGCCGAGCGAAAAGACGAGAAGAAAGGAGTGATTCTGCGCGCCTGGGTGGACGGATTGGTCGCCGAAATGGCGGAGCGCATATTGCCTGTGGATCTCGCAGTCGTGCTGCGTTGCGCGCCGCTCCACGGCCCAGATCCCAAGCCTGACCGCGACGCCTATATCGCTGCCACCGCGCTGGTCAACAACATGACAATCGTGACCCGCAACACCAAGGATTTTGAAGGTACCGGCGTGAGGTTGTTCAATCCCTGGATACCGGCGAAGGAGTAGAGGCCATGGCGCATGTCATTGAACGCGACAGCTGGGCCGAATCCCCGGACCGCTGGAAAGGCGAGCTGCAATGCGGCCAGTTCGGCGCCAATTCCTGCCTGATCTTCAATTATCAGGAGAAGATCGGCGCCGGCCCGCGCCTGCACAAGCATCCCTATGCGGAGATCTTCGTCATCCGTTCCGGCACCGGCCTTTTCACCATCGGCGACCAGGAAATCAGGGCAACCCCCGGCCAAATCCTGATCGTGCCCCCCGACACGCCGCACAAATTCACCAATCTCGGCCCCGGTCCGCTCGAAAGCACCGACATCCACGAGAACGGCCACTTCATCACGGAATGGCTGGAATAGGGCATAATACCGAACCGCAGGTCAGCGTAGCAAAAAGTGGGAATCGGTTTTCGGGAAAGATTGTGGTCAAACCAAAGAGCGCCTAGCTGGCGCCGAGCCTGACCAAAACCGCCCGTGGGATGTCGTATTCGCGGATCACCGCGTCGTGCTTGCGCAGACCGCAAAGCTCGCGCTGGATGAAATAGGCGTGCACGGCCGCGGCCGCTTCCTTGAGCAGCCGGTTGCGGTGCTCGCCCTCCCCCCTCTGGCGCAATCTGGCAAGGGTTTCCTCCACGCGCTGGCCGGCGCGGCCAAGCGCTGCGGCCTTTTCGGCGAGGATTTCGTGGCCGAGCAGGTCGAGCGCGCTTTCCTGCGCGCCTGAGCGTCCGAAATTGGTAGGCATACGTACCGACATGACGCCGTTCTACTCCGCCGGCCGCGTCTCTGCCAGCGCGCTTTCCTCGTTGAACAGGAAGCCGCCCGACTGCCGTTTCCAAAGCCGCGCATAGAGCCCGTCGAGCGCCACCAGCTCGTCATGCGTGCCCTGTTCGACGATGCGGCCGCCGTCGAGCACCACCAGCCGGTCGAGCGCCGCGATGGTGGAGAGCCGGTGCGCGATGGCGATCACGGTCTTGTTTTCCATCAGGCGGGTCAGGTTTTCCTGGATCGCAGCCTCGATGTCCGAATCGAGCGCCGAGGTCGCCTCGTCGAGGATGAGGATCGGCGCGTCCTTGAGGAAGACGCGTGCGATCGCCACGCGCTGCCGCTGGCCGCCGGAAAGTTTCACGCCGCGCTCGCCGACATAGGCGTCGTAGCCGGCGCGGCCTCTGGTGTCGCGCAGTCGCAGGATGAAGTCATGCGCCTCGGCCTTTCTCGCCGCGGCGATCACCTGCGCGTCGGTGGCGTCCGGCATGCCGAGCTTGATGTTGTCGCGCAGCGAGCGGTGGAACAGCGCCGTGTCCTGGCTGACCACGCCGATATTGCCGCGCAGCGAGTTCTGCGTCACATGCACGATGTCCTGGCCGTCGATCAGGATCTGGCCGCCTTCAAGGTCGTAGAGGCGCAGGATCAGATTGGCCAAGGTCGTCTTGCCGGCGCCGGAGCGGCCGACGATGCCGACCTTCTCGCCCGGACGCACAACGAGGTCGATGGCGTCGAGCACTCCTGCCCCCTTGCCGTAATGGAAGGTGACGTTGCTGACGTCGATACGACCGCCGGTTACGACCAGTTCCTTTGCATCCGGGGCGTCGGTGAGGCCGAGCGGCTGCGAGATCATCGCCTTGGAATTCTCCAGCACGCCGAGGTTTCTCAAAATGCCGTTGAGCTGCATCATCACTCTTCCAAGCAGCATGTTGAGCCTGAGGACCAGAGAAAGCGTGAAGGCGACAGCGCCGACCGTGATCGAACCCTCGACCCACAGATAAATAGCGAAGCCGGCGATCACGGTGATCATGACGCCCGACAACGTCGTCAGCGCCATGCGCACGCCGGTCAGACGGCGCGTGAACGGCCGCAGCGCGTCGAGATAGGTGTCGAAGCCGCTGCGGATGTAGCGGTCGTCGCCATCCGCCGAGAACAGCTTCAGCGTCTGCACGTTGGAGTAGGAATCGACGATCCGGCCGGTGATCATCGACCCGGCCTCGGCTGTCGCCTCGGCGTGCTTGCGGATCTGCGGCAAATAGAGTTTGGCCAGCCAGCCGAACACGGCGATCCAGACCACCACCAGAACCGCCAGCCTGAGGTCCAGGCCGGCGACCAGCGCCAGCGTCGTCACAGTATAGATGATCATGAACCAGATGACCTCGATGAAACTTTCCATCAGGTCGCCCGTCGCCTGCCCCGCCTGCCAGACTTTTGTCGCGATGCGGCCGGCGAAATCGTTCTGGAAGAAGGCATAGGACTGGCGCGAGACATGCCGGTGCGCCTGCCAGCGCACCAGGTTGTAGAATCCTGGCGTGATCGTCTGCTCGTCGACCAGCGCCGACAGGCCGACGACGGCCGTGCGGATGACGAGCACGACCGCGCCCATGAACAAGAGCTCGGGACCCGCGGCGGTCCACAGCGCGTGCCAGCTGCGCTCGCCGGGCAACTGGTCGAGTATGTCGACCAGCCTGCCGACGAAATAGAACAGGCCGGCCTCGACCAGCGGCGCGATGCCGCCGATGATCAGCATGGCGAAGAAGGCGAGCTTCGCCTGTCCGACATAGTGCCAGAGGAAGCCGCCGACGCTGGCGGGCGGCCGCAGATTCGCGGGCTCGCGGAACGGGTAGACCCAGTGCTCGAACCAGCGATAGATGGCCTGCATCATTCGGCGGCTTCACCTTTCGTCGGCGGGGCGTCGGCGACCGGCTTTTCCTCCAGCAGGAAGCCGCCGGACTGGCGGCGCCAGAGCTGGGCATAGAGCCCGCCCTTGGCGATCAGCGCCTCATGCGAGCCGTCCTCGACGATGCGGCCCTTGTCCATGACGACGAGCCGGTCCATCGCCGCGATCGTCGACAGCCGGTGCGCGATGGCGATGACGGTCTTGCCCTGCATGAGCTTGTAGAGATTCTCCTGGATGGCGGCCTCCACCTCCGAATCGAGCGCGGAGGTCGCCTCGTCGAGGATGAGGATCGGCGCGTCCTTCAGCATAACGCGGGCAATGGCGATGCGTTGCCGCTGGCCGCCGGACAGCTTCACGCCGCGCTCGCCGACAAGCGCCTCATAGCCGCTCTGTCCATGGGGATCGGTGAGCCCCGCGATCACCTCGTCGATCTGGGCGGCTTTCGCGGCGCTGACCATCGCCTCGTCGCTGGCCGACTGGCGCCCATATTTGAGGTTCTCGCGAACCGACCGGTGCAAGAGCGAGGTGTCCTGGTTGACGAAGCCGATCGCCGCGCGAACGCTCTCCTGCGAGACGTTGCGGATGTCCTGCCCGTCGATCAGCACCTTGCCGTCCTGCACGTCGTACAGCCGCAGCACGAGATTGACCAGCGTCGATTTGCCGGCCCCGGAACGGCCGATGAGGCCGACCCGCTCGCCCGGCGCGATCTTCAGCGACAGATTGTCGATGACGCCGCCTTTGCCGTCCTTGCGCCAATAGTTGAAGTTCACCCGGTCGAACTCGATGCCGCCGGCGGTCACGACGAGGGCCGGTGCGTCCGGCTGGTCCTGCATGACGATCGGCCGCGCGATCGTCGTCATCGAGTTGCTGGCGACGCCGATCTGCCGGAAGACATTGGCGCCGACATCGAGGATCCTGCCGGAGATGTTGGCGATCTGCAGCGCGAAAGGTATCGCCGTCGCCACGGCGGCGGTGGTCATCGTCCCGGCGTTCCAGCCAGCGAGCGCCAGCCAGCTCACGGCGATAAGCAGCGCCGCGTTGAGGACGAACAAGGCCGACCACATCAGCGTGAAAACGCGCATCAGCTGGTAGAATGTGTCGGCGTGCTCGACCACCGCCTGCGAGACATATTTGTCCTCGTGCTCGCCGGTCGAGAATGTCTTGAGCGTCAGGATGTTGGTGTAGCTGTCGACCATGCGGCCGCTCACCTGCGACCACCGCTCCGACAATTGGGACGAGCGTTGCGTGATCCTGGGCATCGCGGACCAGAAGATCAGGCAATAGAACAACAGCCAGACCGCCACGACCGCCAGCAGAAGCGTGTCGAGCCGGGCCAGCACCACGATGGCGACCGCGACGAACACCAGCGCGTACCAGACGGCATCGACGGTGAGATTGACGCTCATCTCCACCGAATCGCCGCTCTGCATGACCTTGGTTCCGATGCGGCCGGCAAAGTCGTTCTGGAAGAACGACCAGTCCTGGCGCACGACATGCCAGTGGCTCTGCCAGCGGATGAGGTCGATGAGGTTCGGCGCGATGGCATGGTTGCGGATCAGCGCATCGACGACCATCGACAGCGGACGCAAAAGCACGACGAAGGCCATCAGGACGAGCAGCGGCCCATGTGCGGCGAAGAAATCGCCGGGCCTGGTGCTGGCGAGCAGGCCGACGATCATGCCGACGAAAATCGGCAGCATCGCGTCGATGATTGCCGCTACGGCAACGATGATCATGCGCAGCCGATAGGCGGCGCGAAACTGCCTAATGAAATACCAGTAGAACCGCCAAAGCCCCATTGGCGGCTGCCTGTCGTCGGCCAGCGCCACCGGTGAATAACGGCTTTCGAACCAGGTGAAGATGCGGTCGAACATTTTTGTCTCGTGGAGGCCACAAACCCGCCGGCACCCGATTTGGTCGCCGGCGGGCCTCTGTGAGCAGGTCGAGGCAGGGCCTCTGGCCGTACCGTGGTTACGCCCGGGATCGATTCCCGGCAATCGCCGTAACCTTGATCCCAATCGCGATCGCGTTACTCCGCCGCCATTTCCGTCGCCTTGGCGTCGGACTCGGCCGGTCCGTCATCGAGCAGGAAGCCGCCTGACTGGCGCTGCCAGAGCTGGGCGTAGAGCCCGCCCTTGGCGACGAGCTCCTCATGCGAGCCCTCCTCGATGATGCGGCCCTTGTCCATGACGACGAGCCTGTCCATTGCCGCGATCGTCGACAGCCGGTGCGCGATGGCAATGACGGTCTTGCCCTGCATCAGCTTGTAGAGGTTCTCCTGGATCGCCGCCTCGGCCTCCGAATCGAGCGCCGAGGTCGCCTCGTCGAGGATCAGGATCGGCGCGTCCTTCAGCATGACGCGGGCGATCGCGATGCGCTGCCGCTGGCCGCCGGAGAGTTTGACGCCGCGGTCGCCGACATGGGCATCGAACCCTTTACGCCCATTGTGGTCCGAAAGGCCGCCGATGAAATCGAGCGCCTCCGCCCGCCGCGCCGCCTCGATCAGCATCTCGTCGGTCGCGTCCGGCCGGCCGTAAAGGATGTTCTCCTTCACCGAGCGATGCAGCAGCGAGGTGTCCTGCGTC
>NZ_RZRX01000199.1:0-12418 GCF_003997405.1 Mesorhizobium sp. M2A.F.Ca.ET.042.01.1.1 | reverse complement strand
CGGCTGCCTCAAGGCCGAGGCCTGACGGCAGCGACGGCGTTTCGATGTAAGTGCCGTTGCGCATCGAGGCTTCGGCGCGGTTCAAGCCCAGTGCCCTGACGCGGATCCGCACCTCGCCAGGACCTGGCGACGGAACCTCCATTTCCTCGATGCGCAGCACCTCGGGACCGCCGTGACTGTGAAAGCGAACAACCCTTGCCATCCATACAACTCCAAATCCATTCGATGGAATGGAACTATGCAGGGGCGTGGAGAGCCGATAAATCGCTGCTCAGGCAGAACAGTCGAAACGGCAGGTTTCCAATATGGATCGCCTCGAAAGCATGGAAGTGTTCGTGAAAGCCATCGACCTCGGCTCGTTCACGGCCGCCGCGGCGGCTCTTGACCTTTCGGGGCCGATGGTCGGCAAGCATGTCCGCTTCCTTGAGGAGCGGCTCGGCGCACGCCTCATCAACCGCACCACGCGCCGGCAGAGCCTGACCGATTTCGGGCGCGCCTATTATGAGCGCTGCAGGATCGTGCTGGCGGAAGCGCAGGCGGCCGATGCGCTGGCAGCCGACCAATTGTCCGAGCCGCGCGGAAAACTGCGGGTGACGATGCCGGCGCATTTCGGTCGCCACTGCGTCACGCCGATCCTGCTCGCGCTCGCGCGGCGCCATCCAACGCTGGAGCTGGACCTGTCACTCAGCGACCGCTTCGCCGATCTCGTCGAGGACGGTTTCGATCTGGCGATCCGTACCGGCGCGCTGGATGATCGGGCCGGCATCATCGGGCGCCGCGTCGCGCGCCAGCGCATGGTCGTCTGCGCTTCGCCGTCCTACATCGAGAGGTTCGGCAAGCCCACCAATCTGGAGGACACCGCCGCCCATCAGGCGATCGTCTACCGGCGCCTTGGCCATGTGTTGCAGCCATGGCTCTTCCCGCGCGATGACGGTACCGTCGCAGAGTTCGCGCCGGTCGGTCGATTGCGACTCGACGATCTCGATGCCATCGCCGACGCGGCGAGCCAAGGCATGGGACTGGCCTGGCTGCCATACTGGCTGGTCCGTGAGCGTGTCGAAGCGGGCAAGCTCGTCCGCGTGCTGCCTGATAAGCCGGACTATCTCTACGATTGCCACGCCCTCTGGCTGCAGACGCCGCATCTGCCGCTGAAGGTGCGGCTGGCCATCGACGCGCTGGCGGCGGGATTGCCGAAGCTGATGAGCTAAAGCGCGTCGCGATCTTTCAGATTCGCTCCATGCGCTTTAGGTTTCTAGTTTTACGCATGTCTTTATCCCGAAACCGGTTCCCACTTTCGGGAGACATGCTCTAGGCCGCTTTGTCGCGATCAGTATCGCCTTCGCCTGATCAAGGCATCTTTAAAGCATTTGAAAAGAAAAAGGCCGGGCGCGAAAGCAGCCCGGCCAAGCATGAAGGTCATAACCTTCAGAGGGGAACATCGCCCGGCGCAATGGGAGGAAAACACCGAGCGATGCTGCCTATTTGGGGTCTCGGCGGCGTATTTTCCACGAACGAAATTCCAAAAAATACCGAGATTGCGAAAAAATCTCGCTTAATCATCGGGAAGTGGTCAGCCGGCGGCCGATGCTTTTTCCAGAAGGTCGGCATAGTGCCGCCGCGCAACGTCGGGATGCGACCTCAGCCGGCTTTTCAGCACGTTGGTTCCGACATTGCGAAACAGCGGGTTGTCTGGGTCGCTGGCCGGGCCACGCGCCTCGGCCGCCAGCTCCTCCGGCAGGTCGAGCAGCGGGATGGTGGCGTCGAGCCGGGCGCTGAAGAAGAACGGCACCGAAATCCGTTCGACGCCGGCGGGCGGCGTGACGACGCGGTGCACGGTCGCCCTGAGATAGCCGTTCGAGGCGAGTTCAAGCAGTTCGCCGATGTTGACGACCAGCGTTCGCGGGATCGGGTCGACATCGACCCAGCTGCCGTCATACTCGACCTGCAACCCCTTGTTCTCGTCCTGAAGCAAAAGGGTGAGGAAGCCGCCATCCTTATGCGCGCCGACGCCCTGGTCGTCGCCGGTCGTGTCGCGGCCGGGATAGCGCACAATCTTCATGCGGTGGTTCGGCTCGCCGCGATAGATGGCATCGAAGGCGTCCTCCGGCTGGTCGAGCGACAGCGCGAAGGCCTTGAGCAACCTGATCGCCACATCGGTCGCCTTGGCCTGCCAGGCGAGCAACGCCGGCTTCAGATCGGGGAGCGCGGCCGGCCACTGGTTCGGGCCCTGCAGCCGCGTCCAGGCCGGCACGCCCGGCCCTTGCGCAATGGTCGCGCGTTCGACGCCGATGTCGAGCTGCTCGCGCCAGTCGGCCTTGCCCCTGGTCAGTTCCCCGCCGGCGCGCGTATAGCCGCGGAACTGCGGCGACTTCGCCATTTCGATGGCGAGCTTGTCGGCTTCCCGCAAGGCGAAGAAGTCGCGCGCGGCACTCAGCACCGCGTCGATCTCCGGCTGGGTGATGCCGTGGCCGCTCAGATAGAAGAAACCGACATCGCGGGCGGCGGTGCGTAGATCAAACAAGAAAGTTCGAAGTTCGGATGGACCCTGCTCCAGGCGGTCGAGATCGAGCACCGGAATTATTCTTGGCATGGTCAGGCTCCTGTTGGCGGCAACTCTATGTCTTCGGATTCCGGACAGAAAATCGCCGCGCGCTTTTCCCGGAATTGCCTTGGCGACCCACCGCACGATGGCATGCGTGTCATTGCGGGTGAAGAAAAGCGCCGACCAATCTCATTGCAAACGGAGCAAGCCAGCGCTCAATTCCCGGTCTTTGCGGCAAATTGCGTTCGGATGCCGCACATCATCCACGATGATCCAGACGAGCGACCAGCCGGTCGCCGATCCACTGGATGCCGCAGACCAGCACGATGAGCACGATGACAACGGCGACCATGACGCTCGTCTCGAAACGCTGGTAGCCGTAGCGGATGGCGAGATCGCCGAGGCCGCCGGCACCGATGGCGCCGGCCATGGCCGAGGCGCCGACCAGCGTCACCAGCGTCACGGTAAAGCCGGCGACGATGCCCGGCAGCGCCTCCGGCACCAGCACCTCGCGGATGATCGTCCAGCGGTTGCCGCCCATGGCGCGCGCCGCCTCGATCAGACCGTGGTCGACCTCGCGCAGCGACACTTCGGCAATGCGCGCGTAATAGGGCGTCGCCGCGATCGACAGCGGCACGATCGCCGCCCAGGTACCGATCGAGGTGCCGACGATCAGCCGCGTCACCGGGATCAGCGCTACCAGCAGGATGATGAAGGGCACCGAACGGAAGCCGTTGATGACGGCGCCGAGGATGCGTTTAACCCAAAGGTTCTCGGCGATGCCGCCGCGATCGGTGGCGACCAGGGCAAGGCCGAGCGGCAGGCCGAAGACAAGCGAGATGAGTCCGGACGCGCCGGTCATCAGCACCGTCTCCCAGATCGAGCGGAGCAGGAGTTCAAACAGGACCGGCGACATGGCCAAGCATCTCCACCCGCGCGCCGCGGTCTTTGAGGAAAGCGATAACGGCCGCCAGATGGGCTGCGTCGGTTCCAGGGACCGCCACGAACAGCGTGCCGACCGGCTGCTGCTGCACATGGTCAATGCCGCCATGCACAAGCCGGAACGCGCCGGGCACGCTGGCGCCAAGCTCGGACAGCAGCGGGCGACGCGCCGCCTCGCCGGCGACGTCGATCCTGACAATCGTTTCGGCGCCTTCGCCCGCCACCAATCGGCTGGCAATCTCGGGCGGCAGTTGCGGCCGGATGCCGCCGAGCAGGCTGCGGGTGATCTCCGACTTCGGATCGGCGAAGACCTGCCAGACGGCGCCCTCCTCGACGATCCGGCCGGCGTCGATCACCGCCACGCGATCGGCGATGGAGCGGATCACCTCCATCTCATGCGTGATCAGCAGGATGGTGAGGCCGAGCCTGGAATTGATGTCCTTGAGCAGCGCCAGGATCGAGCGCGTCGTTTCCGGATCGAGCGCCGATGTCGCCTCGTCCGACAAGAGCAGCGCCGGCCGCGCGGCCAAAGCCCTGGCGATGCCGACGCGCTGCTTCTGGCCGCCCGACAGCGAAGCGGGATAGGCCTTGGCTTTCTCCGACAGGCCAACGAGCTGCAGCAGCTCGGCCGCGCGGGCCATACGTTCGGCGCGCGGGCGCCCTTCGATCTTGAGCGGCAGCGCGACATTGTCCTCGACGGTCTTGGCCGACAACAAATTGAAATGCTGGAATACCATGCCGATGCGGCGGCGCAGCGGCTGCAACTCGCGCTCGCCGAGGCGGCTGATCTCGCGGCCCTCGATGAAGACCTCGCCGGAATCCGTCCGCTCCAGCCCGTTCAGGCAGCGGATCAGCGTCGACTTGCCGGCGCCGCTGCGGCCGATGATGCCGAGGATCTCGCCCTTCTTCACGGTCAGCGAGACGCCGTCGAGCGCCGCCGTCGCGCCGAAGCGGCGCTTCAGATCGACGAGACGGACAACGTCTTCCCGCCCGGTCGGCTCGACGCGGACCGGATCGGCAAGTCCGGCGGTGACGTGCTGGTTCATCTCTATGTCCGTTTCAGTGCCACGCAAACGCGACGGCGGTCCGCTCAACAGCGGACCGCCCATCTCTGCCAACCATGCGCCGGTCAATAGGCGCTGATCCCGGTGCCCTTGTAGACCTTGTCGAACTCGGCCTTGACGGTCTCGTTCTGGTAGGAGGCGACCAGCGTCTTCACCCAGGGCTCGTTCTCGCTTCCGATCTTGACCGCGATGAAGTTGCGGTAGGGGTTGTCGGCCACCGGCTCCTGCGCGATGCGATTTTCCGGGCCGAGGCCGCTCTTCAGCGCCCAGTCGGTGTTGACGATCGCGGCGTCGAGATCGTCGACCGAGCGGCCGACGATGCCGGCGTCGAGCTCCTTGAGCTCGAGCTTCTTCGGGTTCTCCGCAATGTCGGCGGTGGTCGCCAGGATGCCGGTGCCGTCCTTCAGCTTGATCAAGCCTTCATGCTCCAGCACGTGCAGCGCGCGGCCTTCGTTGGACGGGTCGTTGGGCAGGCCGATGACAGCGCCTTCCGGCAGGTCGGCGACCTTGGCGTGCTTCTTCGAATAGAGCCCGATCGGCCAGACGCCGGTATAGCCGACCGGCACGATATGATAGCCTTGGGTCTTGATCTGGTTGTCGAGATAAGGCTTGTGCTGGAAGGCGTTGGCGTCGATCTCGCCGCGCTCCAGCGCCTCGTTGGGCTGCGTGTAGTCGTTGAAGACGACGGTCTCGATGGTCAGCCCTTTCTTGGCCGCCTCGGCGGTGACGACGCGCCAGACATCCTCGTCCTCGCCGCTGATGATGCCGACCTTGATCGCCTTCTTCTCCTCGGCGAAGGACGGCGACGGCGCGTTGAGGCCGATGACGGCCAATGTCGTGGCGAGAAGTGCCGCCAGTCCGGCGCGCCTGGTGATTGACGTGACGAGAGAATTTGAAGCGTTGCCGCGTTCGGACATGATGCGTTCCTTGCAATCCTGAAATCATTTGGGCCTGGCGGGATGCGAAGCCTTGATATCAAGCATCACCAATGCTGCCGGCTCGGGCAAAGAAGCGCATTTCCTCTCGGACGGGAGGCGGAAAATATTCTCTCAAAGATTTTATGACCTGGAGCACATTAGCCGCTGGCAAGCGGATATCGACTACGAGGCGATGGAAACTTGCGCGTCTAAAGCGCGTCGCTCTGAACCGGATTCGAGCGACGCGGCCTTAAGTCTTTGTTCGATGCATGTCGTTGTCCCAGAACCGCTACACACTTCTGGGCGACATGCATCAGGAAGCCCGCCGGGTGACACGCAAGGACGGCCGGCCGTCTGCCGGCAGCGATGAGACGTTGGGCAGGCCTCGCGCTTCCTGCACAGGGTAGCCCAACCGTTGCAGGCTGGCCCGCGCCAGCGCCGCATTGCTGTCGACGACGACCAGTCCGTTCGTGTCGCCGAGGCTGGCCGCCACGACGGACAGTTCCGTGCAGCCAAGCAGGGCGACATCTGCGCTGGCCATTTGCGCCAGATGAAGCGCGCGCTCGGTCTCGGCCGCGGCTTGCGCGATCGAACCGGCCTTGACGAGCATGATCGCGCTGTCGACGCGCTCCTGAAACTCGGCTTCCTGCGGAAGGCAGAGGTCGAAGCCCGCCGCCGATATCCTGTGCTGATAGAAACCGGAAACCAGGGTGCCCCGGGTTGCGAGATTCGCTACCCTGCCCCGGTCCTGGCCGCGGCGGATCTCCGCCACCACGGCATCGCCGATATGGATGATCTCGGCTGACGAGTTCGCGGCGAGCTTGTCGTACCAGTGATGGGCGGTGTTGCAGGGCATGGCGATGCAGGCAACGCCGAGCGCGTTGAGCGCCGAGACCGCAGCGGTCAGCGGGGCCAGCGGCCCGTCATGGTTGCTGAGGATCGCTTCGGTCCTGTCGGGCAGCTGCGGCACGCTGAGGATGACGGAAGGCACATGCTCGTTGTCGCGCAGCGCCTCGGTCATCCGCGTCAGCTTGAAGTAGAAGTCGGCCGACGCGAGCGGCCCGAGACCGCCAATGATGCCGAGCTGCGGACGGATGGCCTCGTCGATCATCGGGCGGGCTCGGCTTCGAGCTCTTGCGCGACGGTTTCAGCGGTCTGCACCGTCTCCCGATGGCTGGGCGCGATCATTGCCGTGCTTGCCGCCACGGTGGAGACGCTGGACAGCGTCATCAGCGTGTCCACGGCCGCGTCCACCGCGACGAACAGGGCGAATGCCGCCTCGAAGGGAAGCTTCAGATAGCCGCAAACGATGGACATCTGCGAGAGGATGAGCAGGCTGCCCATGCCGCCGGTCGTCAGCGCCAGAAGCGCGGAGACGACGCCGACAAGCAGGAGGTCCGGGATCGCCAGCTGATGGCCGTAGAGCTGGGCAATGAACAGGGCGCCGGATGTGTAGACCAGCGCCGGCCCGGTCCGCAGCAGCGCCGCCTGCAGCGGCACGAGCAGCTCGACCACCACCAGGTTGAAGCGCAGCCGTTCGCTCAAAAGATTGATGACCCAAGGCAGCGAGGCGACAGTGGAGCGCGTCGTGATGGCTACCATCAGAAGCGGCTGAAGGGTCTTGATCGTGGCCCAGTAGCTTCGCCGCGAGCGTATAGCGATGATCGCAAACGCGCAGGCGAGGAATGTCAGGCAGGAAAGGCCCATCACCAGTAGATAGCCGCCCATCAGCATCAGCGGCTTGGTGCCGGTCGACGCGGTCTGGTCGGCGATCAGGACGAAGGTTGCGAAGGGCAATCCCCAGACGAACCAGTTGGTCAGCACCGTGCAGGCCCGATACACCGCGTTGAGCGCCTGTGACAGACTCAGCGACGAGGGCTGGGGAATCTTGCCCATCGCCAGCCCGAAAAGCAGGCAGAACAAGAGGACCTGGATGGTCTGGCCCGAGGCCAGCGCGTTGAAAACGTTGTTCGGCACCAGGTCCAGGAAGATCGAATGTCCGCTGTTCGGGTCGCCGGTGGGCGGTGGCGGCTGGAACGGGAAGGCGAGATCGGTGGAGACGCTGCCTTGCGAATTGATGAACTCGCCGAGCTCGATGCGCGACTGCGGGTTCTCGATCTGGCCCGGCTTGAGGATCAGCGAATAGGTGCCGCTGACCAGCACGGCGAGAAACGACACGACCAGCACTGCTAAGCCGACCTTGCCGAGATAGCGGACCGATTTCGGGTCCTGAACCATCGCCGTGATCGAGAAGATGACGGACGAGACCAGATAGGGCAGGACAACCATCTTGAGGAAATTCAGGTAGACCTGCGCGACGGGGCTGATCGCATGGGCGAAGGCCGGGTAGTAGAGTCCGCACAGAATCCCGGCCAGGATCATGATGATCGTCGTTAACGGCGAGCGCAGGATGCGCTTTGCCGCCAGGCGCCAATCGAGAGGCATGGGTGCGGCTGCATCCGAGACGGCCATTGTCAGGCTTTGCTCCCCTGGCGATAGCGCGCAATGATCTCGTCGGTGTTGAGGACCTGCTGGCCCCTTGCCAGATCGAGATAGAGATCGACAAAGGCGGCGAGATGCGGATTGGCCGGGCTGACGCCGACCGCGATTGTGTCGACCTTGTCGGTCAGCGTGATCGAGCGCGCGACGACAGTCATCGACGGGTCGTCGACCATCAGCTTCTTGATCTCGAAATCATCGCGATAAGCAAGGTCGATCGTGCCGTTGCGGATCGCGTCGATGACCGTGTTCCAGCCCGCGAAGCGCTGGATCGTGGCGTGCGGGAAAGTGGCCGCCGCATAAGTGGCGAAGGACGAGCCTTCGATCACGCCGAGATCGCCGGAGAAATCGCGGATGATCTGTTCGGGCGGCTTGCCTTGCGTGATGCGCGCCAGGTTCACGCGATTGGCGAGCAGCCCCTGATGCAGCATGGCATAAGGGCGTGAATAGAGGATCGAGCGGCCGCGCTGAAGCGTGCGGCTGAGCTTGCCGATCGCCAGGTCCGCCTGACCGGAGGTCAGCTTTTGCACCATGCCGTCGAAGGTCACGGCGGACCGGTCGAACACGGGTTCGACGCCAAGCTCCGCGGCTATGCCGCGCGCAAGGTCCATGTCGATACCCTTGTCGCCTGAGCCGTCGGCCGGAAAGAAAGGATCGGAGGCGAAAGCCGGCATGGCGACGCGCAGCTTGTTGTCGCTCACGATGGGTTTTGGAGCGTCTTGCGCCTGGGCCGGCGTGGCCACGGCTTGCGCCTGCGCGATCAGCAGCCCTCCGCCTCCGGCTGCAAACAGCTTGCGACGTGTAAGCGGCATGCCCATTCTCAATTCGCGCAGGAGAGCCGGACAACAGATCTGACCAATCCGCAGTATGCACGCCGAAGTTAAGTAAAGGTATCTTTATTTTTCGCCTTTTTACATTACAGATCGCTAAAATGGCATCATCAAATATGCATATCTTCTAAAATAGCGCAGCCGCGGCGGGGCGCGTTGTTGAAGAGTCCTGTAGTGGGTCGTCAGAACGTCTCGACCCAGGGTCTCAGCTCGACCTCGCAGCTCCAGGCGCTGCGATGCTGGCGATGGACCGCAAGGTAGGTCTCGGCGATCGCGTCGGGCGAGAGGCGGCGGTCCGGACGTTCGGGCTCCGGCGCCTGTCCGGCCGGATCGATCTGGCCGTCGATGATGAAATGCGCGACATGGATGTTCTTCGGGGAAAGCTCGCGCGCCATCGACTGCGCCAGCCCGCGCAGGCCGAATTTCGGCATGGCGAAACCAGCCGAGCCGGAAAAGCCCTTGAGGCTCGCCGTGGCGCCGGTGAACAGGATCGAGCCCGAGCCGCGCGCCAAGAGCCGGCGCGCCGCCTGTTGGCCGACCAGGAAGCCGCCATAGGCACCGACGAGCAAAGCTTGCTTGACCGCCTCGGGATCGAGTTCGGCGATCGGCCCTCGTGTGCGGCCGCTGGCGTTGAAGACGGCGATTTCGAGCGGGCCTGCCTTGTCGGCCGTCTCGAACAGCCGCTCGACGGAGGCTGCGTCCGACACATCGGTTTCGACGGCCAGCGCGTCGGTTTCCTTCGCCAGCGTCGCCAATTTGTCGACATTGCGCGCGGCAAGGACGACGCGCAAGCCTTCCCTGGCGAGAAGCCGCGCCAGCGAGGCGCTTAAGCCGGAGCCGGCGCCAGCGATCAGTGCGACGTTGGCTGCCATGGCATTTCCTCCTTGCAAATCCGACCAGACGTCAGGCGATGCCGACGCCCTTTCTCCGCACAGGCTCGCGCCTTATGCAGCAAGAGGCAAGAAGGGCGTTGCTCCATTTTGGCCGTTCGGCAAAAAACTAGCGACATTGAGGGCTTGCGGCCGTCGCGAAGGGCTTGCCTGCCGGAGTGCTGAAATCACCTCAACTGCCCGACTGCGCGTCACAGTCAAGGGCGGTGTGGAGAGAGATCCAGCAACGCGCGATCGTAGGCATCCATCGCAAGGACCGCCAAGAACAAGTCCTTCGATGTCGTCATTCGCGTAAACCTTTCGAGTCGGGAAAGTGTGACAGAAGTGCGCCGATTGCTCTGCGGCTTTCAATGGGGAGTGAAGACCATCCGGGGTTTTCCATCACTGCGGGGTCATTGAGCCAACCAAGAACGGCCCCAATCCCTCCCTTCGTTACTCCGTCGTCAGTAATTTCGAGTGTAATCCGCTTAAGTATCACACCAGGACCGAAGCTCGCGGCGAGATTGTCAGGATCAACCTTCTGAACGGTTCGCGGCTCGGCGATGTCGAGGAACGTAACAAGCAAGGGATATTTTTTGCGTGGCACGTCTCGTGTCTCACGCAATGTCTCCAACTCAGCAGCCTTGTCCTTGGTGTCCTCGATCTCGGGAAGAAAGATCGTCAAAGTACGATCAAGCTCGTTCCCTAATAGTGCGAACAGGTACTTGCCCGGAGACACCTCAACAAAGGAAGCCTCTCCAATCGTCTTGCTCCCCATGCCGCCAGCGCCTTCTCCGGGCAACCATTTTGGCGTTGTCCCGGCTTTCACCGCCACTACGCTTCCGCGAGAGATGGTTCCCGTTGGCGTTTCGACCTCAAGCGTCAGCCTCTCATGCCATTCCCAATTTTTGAAGCCGAGCGCTAGCCAGCCAGCTATTCCTGTTGCCCACAGCGCTGCCGCAACAATTGCCAGTTTCAGGGCAAGCCGCGCCATCAATGGCTCCTCGCTACCGGCCCGGTTACCACCGCGAGGCTTTTCACCGTCGAGGGCGACGAGGAGAAAGATTTCAGCGCGTCGACAAGGAGGCATCGCCGATCTGACGTTTCGGGTTCCCGCGCGTCCATATTGTCGGCCCCATTTTCCCGATCGCTGTGACAGACTGCAGACGGGAATCTAAAAAAGCACTTAACCTACATTTGTTGTGGCGGGCCTACGATCTTTCGACTTCTTGATGCTCTGGCTCGCATTGCTCATCTGGCACGGTTACGTCGGTTTGAGAGGCGGCGGCACTGGAAACGCTCGTTGCGGCCGTGGCAACGGCAATCGCGGCGTCAGCCATCATGCGTAGCTTGTTCATCTTCATCGAGGCGTTATCCTCCAGCCGATCCGTCCGACACGTGGTTGGACGACGATTCGGGGACAAGACCATGGAACCAATCTGGGCCGTCGGGCTGATGACCGGGACGGTGCTCGACGGCAATATCGACGTGGCGCTGATCAAGACGGACGGCGAGCGCATCGCCGACACCGGCACCTACACGCTGGCCCCCTACCCGCAATCGATCCGCGCCCTACTCGAAGAGACGCTGCGCCAGGCGCGCGCCTGGAATTTCGAAGGGCCGGAGCCGGTTATCTTTCGCGAGGCCGAGGAGGCGCTGACGCGGGCGCAGTCTGCGGCGGTCAGGGATCTGGTCGAGAGCCAGGGCATGCGCATGGCCGATATCGGCATCGTCGGCTTCCACGGCCAGACCGTGCTGCATCGCGCGCCGCAGCCAGGCAAGATCGGAAGGACTCGCCAGCTCGGCGACGGCGAACTGATGGCTTCGCTACTCGGCACCAAGGTGGCCTATGATTTCCGCTCGGCCGATGTCGCGGCGGGCGGGCAAGGCGCGCCTCTGGCCGCCGCCTATCATGCGGCGCTGCTGAAGGAGGCGGACGCCAGCGGCAATACGGCGGTGCTCAATCTCGGCGGTGTCGGCAACATCTCCTGGTGGGATGGCAAGGACAGTATCGTCGCCTTCGACACCGGGCCGGCCAATGCGCCGGTCAATGATTTCATCAAGGCGAAGGGCCTCGGCGAGATGGACCGCGACGGCAGGCTGGCGGCTGCCGGCAGGGTCGATGAGGAACGGCTCGCCAGGCTCTTGCAGCATCCGTACCTGACGAAGCCCTACCCGAAATCGCTCGACCGCTTCGACTTCACCGCGGCGATGGCCGAAGGGCTGAACGCCGAGGATGGCGCGGCGACGCTGACGGCCTTCACCGTGTCGGCCGTCGGCAGAGCGCTCGACCTGTTGCCGCGCCGGCCGAAGCGGCTGGCGGTCAGCGGCGGCGGCCGCCATAACCCGACGATGATGGCGATGCTCGAAAGCCGCGCCAAGGTCGAAGTGGTGCAGGCCGAGACGCTCGGATGGAAGGGCGACGCGGTGGAAGCGGAATGTTTTGCCTTCCTCGCCGTGCGCGTGCTGCGCGGCCTGCCGATCAGCTTTCCGAGCACCACCGGCGCGCCCGAGCCGCTGCGCGGCGGAAAGCTGGCGGGGTAGTTCCTTAACACAGAAGTTTTGACCGGTTGGTTAGTGTGCGTTGGCAGATCCCATGCCTTGGCGATTGGCCGAGCCGCCTGTCGCGGTCGTCATCCACGGGCGCAGCAAGGAGCGAAGCGACGCGCGCAGACCCGAGGATCCATGCCGTGACTTCAAAGCGCCGCGGCGGTCCAGAATTCTGCACCGTTGCACACTTCGGTCCAGGTAACGG
>NZ_RZRX01000198.1:0-12448 GCF_003997405.1 Mesorhizobium sp. M2A.F.Ca.ET.042.01.1.1 | reverse complement strand
GCGTCAAGTCCGGAAGTGCGTGAGGGCAGCTTGCAATCGTCGGCACCCTCCTCCTCGCGGCGATTAAGCGTGGGGGAGGTGGAAATGGCCGGGGCCAGCGATCTTATGAGTCGTGAAATCTCGAGGTCGTCGGTCGGGATAGGAACGGCGATTGCGCATCACGGCGAACTCATCCAGGGCGTCTTCAAGGATGATGGCGGGCGCCTTCACCGCGGGCTCGTAACGCTGCCGATTGCCGGCTTGAGATCGGAGGCGACCTTCGCCAAGAGCGACGACGATGCGATCCTTGTCCACCCAGATCACAAGATCAAGGCATCGGCAGCCGCGCGGCTCACGCTCGATTTCCTGAACGTTACCGGCGGCGGCGTGCTGACGCTTCAAAGCTCAATTCCCGTGGGGCACGGCTACGGCTCGTCGACTGCGGATGTCGTCGCTTCCATTCGCGCTGGCGCCGCAACCCTCAAGATCCAGTTGCGGCCCTCGAGCATCGGGCGTCTTGCCGTTGCCGCCGAGCGCGCCAGCGACGCGATTGCCTTTGACGATCACGCGGTGCTGTTCGCGCAACGCGAAGGCGTGGTCATCGAGAATTTCGGCGGCGCCCTGCCGCCGCTGCTTCTCATCGGCTTCAAGGCAAAGGATGGCGTCCCGGTCGACACATTGCAGCTGCCGCCCGCGCGCTACGACAGCGCTGAAATCCAGGAATTCGGCGTGCTTCGGGCTCTGGTGGCGCGGGCGGTCCGGCTTCAGGATCCGTATCTTCTCGGGCGTGCCGCCTCGGCCAGCGCCGTGATCAGCCAACGCCACTTGCCCAAACAGGGCTTCGACGAAATCGCCGAAATCGCCAGGCGGGCCGGGGCGTGCGGGGTGCAAGTCGCCCATAGCGGCTCGTTGTTCGGTCTGATTTTCGATCTCTTTGCAGCGAACCTGAAACGACGAGCAGCCCTGGTCGCGCAGCAGATAAGACGTGCTGGGTTCAAGGATGTCGAGGTCCATTTTGTCAACGCGGAGGGTCGGACATGCTGACCCTCAACGTGGACTATTTCAGGGACCTTGAGACCCCGCGTCTCGCGCTCCTGGCGCCAAACCTCGTGGCCGCCGCCTTTCCGCTGATGAAGCTGATGCCGGCCCGCTACATTCTGGATCGGGCAGCATCGAATGGCGAATTGAAAGCCGGTTCCCACATTGTCGAGACGACGTCCGGCACCTTCGGCATGGCGGTGGCGCTGCTCGCGGCGGCACGTGACTATCGCTTGACGCTCGTCACCGCTTCAACGCTGATCGATGCCAAGTACAAAGCCCGCCTGGAGCGCATCGGCGCCACGGTCATCGCGCTTGACGATCCGCGCGGCGACGGCAACCAGCCCGGCCGACTTGCGCGTCTTCAAGAAATCCTGGCCAAGGAGCGGGACGGCTTCTGGACCCGCCAATACGACAGTCCAGGGAACTGGCTCGCTTATGCGCGGCTCGCAGAACTCTTTATCCGCGCAATAGGCAAGGTTGACTGCCTGGTCGGCTGCGTCGGTACGGGCGGTTCGCTATGCGGAACCGCGTCCTTTCTGCGAACGGTCTTTCCCCACCTGACGGTGTTCGCCGTCGATACGCATCGGAGCATTCTGTTCGGACAGCCCGTCGGCAAACGCATGCTGCGAGGCTTGGGCAACAGCGTTCTGCCGAAAAACGTGAGGCACGAGCTTGTCGACGAGATACATTGGGTTGGCGCCTATCCGGCCTATATGACCGCGCACCGCTTGCTGCGCGAGCACGGTATCTTCATGGGGCCGACCAGCGGTGCCGCTGCGTTGGTGGCACAATGGGTTGCATCGACGCTTCCGGACGCACAGGTCGCGGTCATCATGCCTGACGAAGGCCATCGCCACGCCGAGACTGTCTATAATGACGACTGGCTCGGCACGCTGCCTGGCTGGCCTTGCAAGGAGCTGTCCGAGCCAAGGACGCTGACGACAATCGCGCCGGCAGCAGAGACGCAATGGACGCGCTTTCTTTGGCTTCGTCGAAGTCTCGACGATGTGCTGAAAACGCAGTCGGCGAGCGAGGTGCCGCCGGCCGTTGGCGCGGCGGAAAATCTATGAACTGAACTCCGGCCCGTTTTCGTCAAGCCAGCGCCAGGCTTCGTCCGTCGTCTGGAAGATCCGGTCATGTTGGTTCGATCCGGCGGACCGATCGAGGTCCTTGAGGCCGCTGGCAGTCACCACCGCCACCACACGGTCCGTGGCAGCGATGACACCTCGATCCTTCAACGTCGATATTGCGATCAGCGGCGTGACCGACGCCAGTTCGGCAAAGATCCCTTCGTCCCGCGCAAGGCGTTCCTGCATCGCGATCAGACCATGATTGTTGACGGGCACGGCGTGCCCGCCGGATTCGCGCAGAGCCTTCAACGCTTGAAACGTGCTGCGCGGCGTGCCGATCGATACAGCAAGACTGTCGAAGAGCATCTTGCGTTCGCTCAGGGCGTCGGCGCCGCTGGCAAGGGCGTCCGTCAGCGAGCCGTGAACCTCTGCGGCGACGAGGCGAGGCAGGCGCGAAATCGCCCCTTGCGCGTACAACTCGCAGAACCCCGTCCACACACCGAACAACGCATCGCCATAGCAGACCGGCAGGACGCACCAGTCTGGCGCCATCCCATCCTGCTGCTCGACGATCTCATAGGCGATCGTCTTATAGCCTTGGATGCCGAGGGGATGGCTGCCGACGACCGGACCGTGATAGGGCGAGGCGATGAACCAGTCGTAGCGGGCGGCGGCCTGTTCCAGCAGCGACCATCGATCCATCTTGTTGACCAGGGGCAGCACCGTCGCGCCATATTTGCGGATTTGCGCCAGCATCGCGCCGGCTGAGCCAGCGAAAGTGGTGACGACGCATTTCAGCCCGGCTCGGGCGGCGTACGCCGCCAGCGAAGCGCCGGCGTTCCCCGAGGAGGCGGTCGCGACGGTCTTGGCGCCACGTGCCCGCGCCACGCTGACCGCGATGGTTGAGAAACGGTCCTTATGCGACCAGGTCGGGTTTCGGCCTTCGTCCTTGACCGCGAGGTTCGGTACGCCGAGAAACGCGCCGATGCGCGGCGCTGCAAGCAAGGGCGTCATACCCTCGCCCAGGCTCACTGCCTCCGCTTCCGTGCAGGGGAGCATAGGCGCGAAACGCCACAGGGAGCGCGAGGTGGTGGCGCTCTCCAAAGGATGAGGGTTTGGGTCCGAGTAGACCGGCCGAAGATTTGCCGGCGCGGTTTCCTGACACCGCGCGCACCCTTTGGAGTCGATGCTGACATCGGCAGGGTAGGACGCACCGCATCGGATGCAGGCGAATTCCAGGACCCGGCTTTTGTCGCTTTCTGGACGGCTGGTCTCACTCGAGGAATGCGCGGACATGTCGTGCGCGAGATCGCGAAATGGCCGGCTAGACATGGCTATACCTTGTCCGGGAAACGATTGAATTCGCTCGTCGTTTCAAACAGCCCACGACACCGCTGTCAATGCGGAATGTGCACTATAGTGTGTCGCACCATAGTGCGCGCCGTAGCATCCGTTGTTGGATGAAACTTCGCGGCGTTTTTGGTCTGAACGTGCAGCGGCTTCGGAGAGAAAGAAAACTCTCTCAGGAGCAGTTGTCTTTCGTTTCGGGGCGCACGCGAGCCTATATCAGTAGCGTCGAAGCCGGACGGCGCAACGCTACTCTGGATACAGTCGAGATTTTGGCCAAAGCCTTGGATGTCGAGCCACAAGAGTTGGTCTCGGCGAGCCCGGCAAATAGGAGAGCTATTCGGGCGACGAAACAAGGTGCGGCGAAGTCGACGGAATGAAGCCTGATGTTTTCGTCGATACGTTGAGCGCGATTCACCTTTTCTCGACTTTAAGCCGTCTAATTGACTCCTTCAGTATACATTCGGCGCTGGTCCCATTGAAGACGGCATCTGGACACGCATAGGTTGTTCCGCGGGTAGGGCCTTTTTTGTGGTCTAGGTCTGCCAATGGAGAACGAAATCATTGACCTCGTTGCGGCGATCTCGAAGATCGACACTGCACGGTCGGCTGAAGCAATCCTTCAGGAGTTCCGCTCAGCCATGGCGCGCTACGGATTGCGCAATTTTCTGATCACCGGCCTGCCGGTGCCGCACGATGCGGACTGGCAACGCGAGATACTGGGTGATGGCTGGCCCGTCGATTGGTATAATCGCTATGTCTCCGAGGATCACTTTCAGCACGATCCTTGCGTTGCCCAGTGCCGGCACTCGCCGCAGCCCTTCCTGTGGCGAGAGCTTCCGGCCGCGAGACTATCTAAGCGCTCAAGACTGGTGATGGACGAGGCGGCTGAGTTCGGGATGAAAGACGGTATTTGTGTTCCCATTCACGTGCCACTGGCGGGGCCAAGTGTCGTCACAGTGGCGAGCGACCGGATAGAAGTTCTGCCAAGCACCTTGCCCTTTATCGAGACGCTTTGCGTTCATACCTTTCGCAGCCTCGCAGGGCTGGGAACACCCGGCGACGGCGGCGGCGATGAGCCCACGCCCTTGACGGCGCGTGAGCGCGAGCTCCTGGAGTGGAGCGCACAAGGCAAAACCACCGACGATATCGCCTGCATCCTCGGCGTTACCAGGAACACGGTCGAAAGCCATCAGCGCAACATCCGGGGAAAGCTCGATGCGATCAATGTGTCACATGCCATCGTCAAAGCGCTGCGACGGCAGGAAATCCGCATCTAGCAATACCTGAATACCGTCATACGTACCGCAAGTCCGTTTTCCTACGACCCTCCGCCTGGAGGCGTCATGGTCCGTATACATTTGGTCACCTGGGAAAACAGGAAGCTCTACAGGAAGGTTCTGGAGCGCTACTTTCGCATAAGATACGACATTTACGTCAAGCAAAGGCGATGGCGCGCCGTCGCCCGGCCCATCAACATCGAGATCGACGCCTTCGACAACGAGCACGCACTTTATGTTTTGGCGCTCGACGCCAACGGCAAGATCGTCGGCGGCTCCCGTCTTGTTCCCACGCTGGAGCCGCATCTCATGAGCGAGGTCTTTCCGATACTCGCCGGCGGAACACCTCCGAGGGCGGCCGAAATTTTCGAATGGACTCGCTTCTTTGTCATCCCATCCCTTCGCACGAAGGGAGCCTCGTCGCCGGTTGCTGGGTTCGTTCTCTGCGGACTTCTCGAGACGGCGCAAAGTCTGGGAATTCGACAGATTAGCGTGGTATGCGAAACATTCTGGCCAAAGCGCCTGCGTGCGCTTGGCTGGACGCTCCTCGAACTCGGCAACGCTCTCCAGCATCCCGATGGCGACATCATCGCGCTGCTGATCGATGTCACGCCTGAGGCGATTGAGCAGACGCGCCGCGCTTATGGGATAAGCGGCGTCATACTTGCGGACAGAATTTAGGCTGATTGCCACAGTTAGCCAAGGTTTTGCGGCTGGAGAATGCCGATCGATCGCCGACCGAAGACGACCACTTTGGGCCGACAGTTACGCTCTGGTCGCCTCGTCCAGTGGTGGCTGGGACGACAGCTGGTGGTAAGGTACCCAGCGGCTGATCGGTCAAACACGTTCCGGGCGCGACTGCTTTGCGGCCAGGCCTTCAATCAAGCGCTCGGTACATCAAAACCCGCCCGGCAGGGATCAATTGCAACAAAAGATCGAAGTCGCGGATGTTTGCGGTCAAAACGACGAACCCCAACTTTTGCGCCTGAAGGAACAACAGGCAATCCTGGAGGGCACGAAGCTTTGAATCCTTGTCGTACCCTTGAAGGCGCGACAGCATTCCCGACAGGAGGGCAGCGCGGCCGAGCAAGTCGGCATCCGGTGTGAAAATACGATGTGCCGGCATGGCCTCGATCGTTGTCCCGATCCGCTTGATCGCACCAGAAGTTCCAGGGTGGTTGGGATCCAAAGCCCCCACCGTATGCATCAATTCCTGCATGGCAACGCTGGAATGATTGACCTGCCGGAGGTCCAGGAGATCGGCCACCACTTCAGGTGCTTTCCCCTGGAGGCCATGGATGTAGACATTGGTATCCAGCAACAATTCCTGCCCCGGCAGCGCAGTATCGCCGATGATCGGCAACTCACTGTCAGGGCGGTGGCTCAAGGACCTCCGAGGATCTAGGCGACTCCATCTAACGGCGGCCGCGAAGTCGAACCCAGGCACACTAGTACCCGAGCTTCAGGTCTGGATCCACCGTACCTTGGGTCTTCCTGAAGGTCTCGGCGAAGTTGTCCTCCAGGGCCACGTTCGCCAGGGCGAACTCGACAAGTTCGGTATCCGAGGTCAACCCGGTTCGGGCTTTGGCCTTTTCTATCAGAACCGCGCTCACTCGCCCTGTGATCCTGCCATCCTTTTCACGGCGAAGGCCTGACTCTTCCGCTCGCTCGAAAATAGCGGCGACCTTTGCCAGCCTGGGCAGGCTCGTCTTCTTCTTCCCGGCCAATTTGCTGATTGCTCTTCCCCGCTTGCCAGCTGCTACCCCGGGCCGCAACGGTGTGCGCGAAGCGATCTTTGCCACCTGTCCGCTCCCCTGTCTCATCTGTTCAACAAAATTCCAATTTAGACAACATAGCAAACATGGACGCATTTTCAACGAACAGTAGGCCGTGCAACCGGCGAAGGCCTGAACGCGTCCGCCATGGTCCGGGTAGATGGAACGCCGGACACGGGAACTCAAGATCTCCAGCGCCGGCCGGCCGGATGAGGCGCAAAGCTGCCACTCACATTCAATGCCTTCCAAATGGGGACTTAGTCGCGACCTGGAAAGTATGAACGAGTGACAAGAACCGCGGGGATATTGTCATCGCGCCCAATTGCGCGGTAGTCAGCCCTATGATGCGTCAAACTCCGTTGGTGACTCAATGAAGCCGCTGGTCCTGATCTCTTCGAAGGACCCGGACTTTTTCCTCGTTTTCGGGCACATCCTTACAGTTGCAGGCTTCGAAACCCGCCTGATCACCGCAGACAAGCAGATCGCGCGCGCCATCAAGGCCGCGGTGCCGCTTGCCGTCATCCTGGATTGTCATCCAGGCGACCGCGCAATCGCCAAGCAGTGCGTGGCGCTGAAGTCGTCCGAATCGACAAGAGCAACGCCTCTCGCAGGCTTGGTTGCGCCGCGTTCTGGCAAGCTGCATCTTGATTTGATCAAGGCTGGTGTCGACGAGATATTTTCACGACCCTTTGCGCCTGAACAGCTTCTGAACTGGCTGCATGGCAAAGCGGGCCTTGCAAACTCATCGCGCGAAACGGGATCGGGGGATCTTGTGCAGGGCGATTTCCGACTGGAACCAAAGACCTACAGGACATTCTTCAAGCAAAAGGAGATTGTCATGCCTCCGATCGAGTTCAAGCTTTTGCGCAGCCTTTTGGCAAGGCCAGGCAAGGTGTTCAGCCGCGAGGAATTGGTCGCGGCAGCATGGCCTGAACATGCCGCCGCCACCGATGTGCGGGGCGTCGACGTCCATATAGCCAGGCTGCGCAAACGGCTCCGGGCATCCGTGGGAAGCGAAGTCATACGCACCGTCCGCTCGGCTGGCTACGCGTTCGCGCCGGAGTGGTAATCTGCTCGCATCCGCCTGTCGCCATGTCGGCGCCGTGTGCGCCCGTGCCGGCACACTGGCTCAAGGGCATCTGGCATCAATGGTTCAGGATGTTATCCAGGAAAAGCTGGGCGCGTGGGTGAGCTGCCCTTGAGAAAAAGTCCTTGGAAGAGGCATGGACGACGATGCGGCCTTCATCCATGAAAACGATCTGGTCCGCGACTTCGCGTGCAAAGCCCATTTCATGCGTCACGCAAACCATGGTCACACCGCTTCCCGCGAGCGCGACCATGACATCGAGCACCTCCTTGATCATCTCCGGGTCCAGCGCCGAGGTCGGCTCGTCGAACAGCATGATACGAGGATTGAGGCAGAGCGCGCGCGCGATCGCCACCCTTTGTTGTTGACCGCCCGAGAGCTGGGCCGGGTAGGCGTGCGCCTTTTCGGGGATGCGCACCGTCGTCAGGTGATGCATGGCGATCTCTTCGGCCTCGCTCGCCGGCTTCAGCAGAACCCGGCGCAGCGCCAGCGTGCAGTTGGCGAGCACCGTCAGGTGCGGAAAGAGGTTGAAGCTCTGGAACACCATGCCTGTTTGCCGGCGCGCCGTCGCCGTATCGCGAGCATTTCTTCCGAGCGCTGTCCCTTCAAGCTGGATCGTTCCCTTTTGGAAGCGCTCAAGACCGTTGATGCAGCGGATCAAGGTCGATTTGCCCGAGCCGGACGGCCCGCAAACCACGACGCGTGAGCCAGCTCGTACCGCAAGATCAATGTCTTTCAAGACCTGCAGGGCGCCGAACCACTTGTTGAGGCCGACGATCCGCACAAGGGGGAGGGTTTCACTGGCTGGGTGTGGAGCTTGCGCGAGCATCAGCGCCGTCCAGCTGCAAGCAGGCGCTGCTCGATGCGCTTCACGCCGTAAGCAACGATCAGTGCAAGCGCGAGGAACAGGATGCCGGCGACCGTCAGCGGCTCCGCGTACCGATAGGTCTCGGAAGCGATATCGAAGGCGCGTCCAAGCATTTCGGGGACGGCCAGGACGGCGAGATAGGGCGTCGCCTTTAGGATCGATACCAGATAGTTGCCGAGCGGTGCGGCGATGTTGCGCAACATCTGGGGCGCGATGACGAAAACAATCGTATCTCGCCGGGTTAGCGACAATGCCCGGGCTGCTTCCTGCTGGCCCTTCGGGATCGCGTCGATGCCCGCTTTGAACACCTCCGCAAGATAACCGCTGTAGTAGAGGCTCAGCCCCAGTATGCCCACCGTCATGGCTCCAAGCCGGATCCCGTAGAAGGGCATGACGAAATAGAGGAAATAGAGCCAGGCCAGTACCGGCGTCGAGCGGATGAAGTCGATCAGGAAGCGGACGGCCAGACCAGGGGCTCCGCCTCCGCGGCGGATCATTTCAAAAGTGAAGCCAAGCGTCGAGGCGCCGAGGCAGCTCAAGATTGTCGCGAGCAGGGTAGCTCCAATCGCGCCAATGATGGTCGGAATGGTCGACAGTGCGAAATGGAGGTCAAATCCCACGAGGCGTTCCTTTTTCAGGGTGGACCCGCGCCTCCAGCCATCGGCCGGCGAGCGCGATCGGATAACAGACGACGAAGAAGGCCAGCAGCAGCGCCGAATAGATCGCGACTGGGTCGTAGTCGGTCTGCGCGATCTCCTTGGCGCGGAAGGTCATGTCGGTGAGTGTGACCAGCGAGACAAGCGAAGTCGCCTTGACGAGCTGGATAAGGTTGTTGACGAAGGTCGGGCTCATGGCGACCAAGGCCTGCGGCAGCTCGATCAGAAGCAGGATCGCCGGGCGCGAGAGGCCGAGCGCCATGCCGGCCTCGCGTTGGCCGGCGGGAAGAGACTGCAGCCCGGCGCGTACAGCCTGGGTGGCATAGCCGCCGATGTTGAGACCGAGCACCAATGCACTGACGGTGAGCGCCGAGAGGGTGATCCCCAGCACCGGCAGCACGTAATAAAAGACGAACAGCAGGACGACGACCGCGGAGCTGCGCCAGAATTCGATCACGGCGGTAACCAGAAGGCGCGTCAGACCGGTGGCAAGAAACTGCGCGACGCCGAAGACGAGCGCGAAGGGGACTGCAAAGACAAGGGCGTAGGCCGTGACCTGCGCGGTGATACCCAGCCCTTGCAGAATGCCGAGCCAGATGTCGAACATGCTCACGTGTCACCCGTCTTTGCCAAGGCGGATATCAACGGTGGCAGTAGCGGTTCGACGCGCCTCGGGAATGTGACCATGCGCCGAGAAATCGCGCTCTGCGTACGGTTCCTCATGGCAATCCTCCGCGCCGTCAAAGGACGGTCGCCTGTGCCGGCAGGCGGCCGATGGAAATCACATAAACCCGGCATGAATCGCATGTCAATAAACATGTACATTATATTGCGAAGCTTCATACAACGAATTTTGCGGTGGAAGCCGCAATAGCTCGCCGAAGAGGGTACCGCCTTCGGCACCGCCGTTGGCCGGTATTTGCTCGCTACGCTACGACGGCGGCTGAAAGCCGTTGAATCGGACTGCGCCGAGGCTCTTTTGATCGTCCCGACCGGGAACAGTTCGACGTGTTCCCGGGTCAAAACGGGGACAGTATGGTCATATCGAACGACAATACCGAGGGACGCGCGCGCAGCTCGCGAATGCTGCGCACCGCGCTTGGACCGGCCATTGCCCGCTTCCTCGACGATCCCGCGATCGTTGAGGTTATGCTGAACCCGGATGGCCGGATCTGGGTCGATCGGCTATCGGAAGGCTTAGCCGATACAGGAGAAATGCTGGCGCCTGCCGCGGGCGAGCGCATTGTGCGCCTGGTCGCCCATCATGTCGGCGCCGAGGTGCATTCCCGTTCCCCACGCGTGTCGGCCGAGCTGCCGCAAACCGGGGAGCGTTTCGAAGGCCTGTTGCCGCCCGTCGTGGCCGCGGCGGCCTTCGCGATCCGCAAGCCCGCCGTCGCCGTGTTCACGCTCGATGACTATGTCGCCGCAGGCACAATGTCGGCTGGCCAGGCCGCGATCTTGCGCGCCGCGGTTGCCGGGCGCGCGAACATCCTTGTCGCCGGCGGCACCTCGACAGGCAAGACGACGCTCACCAACGCGCTGCTTGCCGAAGTGGCGAAAGGGTTGGATCGGGTCGTCATCATCGAGGACACCCGCGAACTGCAGTGCGCGGCGCCCAACCTCGTCGCGATGCGCACCAAGGACGGCGTCGCCACGCTATCCGACCTAGTTCGCTCGTCCTTGCGCTTGCGGCCGGATCGCATTCCGATCGGCGAGGTACGCGGCGCCGAAGCCCTGGACCTCTTGAAGGCATGGGGTACCGGGCATCCCGGTGGCATCGGCACGCTTCATGCCGGCTCCGGCATAGGCGCCCTGCGCCGGCTTGAGCAGCTGATCCAGGAGGCCGTCGTCACTGTCCCGCGTGCGTTGATCGCCGACACGATCAGCCTCGTCGCGGTGCTCGCGGGACGCGGTGCCGCGCGACGGCTTACCGAGCTCGTCCGGGTCGAGGGTCTCGGTCCCGATGGCGATTACCGCATTGCTGAAGCCACACTGATCAACTCAGGAGAAACCTCATGATCCGCCTGCTTTCGCGCTGCCACGGCAGCCTGGCCATGGCCGGCGTCGCCCTTGCCTCCAACGTCATCGTCGCGTCGACCGCCCATGCCTCAGGTTCTTCGATGCCATGGGAGCAGCCACTCGAAAAGATCCTGCAGTCGGTCGAGGGGCCGGTCTCCAAGATCATCGCCGTCATCATCATCATCGTTACCGGCCTGACGCTGGCCTTCGGCGATAGTTCGGGCGGTTTTCGTCGGCTGATCCAGATCGTCTTTGGCCTTTCGATCGCCTTTGCGGCGTCGAGTTTCTTCCTGTCGTTCTTCTCCTTCGGCGGCGGAGCGGTGATCTGATGGCAACGGCTTTGGAACAGCTCGACACGGTGCCGGGCTGGACCGTGCCTGTCCACCGGGCACTGACCGAGCATATCCTGCTCGGGGGCGCGCCGCGTGCAATCGCAATCCTGAACGGCACGCTGGCTGGCGCTGTTGGCCTTGGGCTGCGGCTGTGGCTCGTCGGGCTCCTCATCTGGGCAATCGGGCATCTCACGGCGGTTTGGGCTGCGAGGCGCGATCCACTTTTCTTCGAGGTTGGACGCCGGCACCTGCGGCTGTCGGCGCAGCTGTCGGTTTGAGGGGCGCAGCTATGATGAGCCTTGCCGAATACCGTCGGACCGCCGCTCGCCTTGCCGATTATCTGCCTTGGGCGGCACTGGTCGCGCCGGGTGTCGTGCTCAACAAGGACGGCAGCTTCCAGCGCACCGCGCGGTTTCGCGGGCCAGATCTCGACTCCGCCGTCGCGGCGGAGCTTGTCGCGGTAGCCTCGCGCATCAACAATGCCTTTCGCCGTCTAGGTTCCGGCTGGAGCATCTTCGTCGAAGCGCAGCGGCATGAAGCGACTTCCTATCCTGAGAGCCAGTTTCCCGATGCGGCCTCCGGCCTGCTCGATGCCGAACGCAAGGCCGACTTCGATGAGGAAGGGGTTCATTTCGTATCGAGCTACTTTCTCACATTCCTGTTCCTGCCGCCGCCCGATGATGCCACGCGCGCCGAGGGTTGGCTCTATGAGGGCCACGACCAGTCGCGCGCCGATCCGGGCGAGATCGTGCGCGCCTTTGTCGACCGGACGGAGCGCGTGCTGGCCCTGCTGGACGGATTCATGCCGGAATGCCAATGGCTCGATGACGGCGAAACGCTGACCTACCTGCATTCGACGATCTCGACCAAACGCCATCGGGTGCATCTCCCCGAGACGCCGATCTATCTCGACGCGCTGCTGGCCGACGAGCCGCTGGCCGGCGGTCTCGAGCCGCGGCTTGGCGACAAGCATCTTCGTGTGCTGACGATTGTC
>NZ_RZRX01000197.1:0-12526 GCF_003997405.1 Mesorhizobium sp. M2A.F.Ca.ET.042.01.1.1 | reverse complement strand
GCCTTTGTCGGGCTCGGCGCTTATGGCGTCGCCATCCTGTCGACGCCGCTTGCCATGAAGAAGCTGTCGATCCCCAACGCGCCGTTCGGTTTTGCGACGCTGGTGCTCGATCCGGTTTCGTCGGCGCTCATCGCGCTTTTGGTCGTCGGCATCGTGGCGCTGGTCAGCGGCAAGGTGATCAGCCGGCTGTCGGGTGTCGCCGCGACCATTGTCAGCCTGGCGCTGCTGATCATCGTCCATTCGGTGTTCCTCAACTGGACGGACCTGTTCAAGGGCAACCAGGCTTTCTTCGGCATTCCGAAAGTGGTCGGCCTGCCGTGGATGATGGTCTTCGCGGTGCTGGCGATCGTGGCGGCGCGGCTGTTCAAGGACAGCCCCTGGGGCCTGCAGCTGCGCGCCAGCGCCCAGAGCCCGCAGGCTGCGGCGGCACTCGGGATTGACGCCAAGAAGCTGCGGCTGATGTCGTGGGTGCTGTCGGCGCTGATCTGCGGGCTCGCCGGCGTGCTCTACGCCTATTTCGCCGGCACGATCAGCCCGAAGCTTTTCTATTTCCAGATGATCTTCAACACGCTGGCGATGCTGATCCTTGGCGGCATGGCGACGGTGACCGGGGCGGTGACCGGCGTCATCGTGCTTTCGATCGGGCTGGAATTCATCCGCAGCATCGAGTCCGGCGTGACCGTCGCGGGTATCCAAATGCCGCAGCTGCTTGGACTGTCGGGCGTGGCGCTCGGCGTGGTCATCGTGCTTTGCATGGCGTTCCGGCCAAGCGGCATCAGCGGCCGGCATGAGCTCGACGAGCTTGTATCGCTTCTTTTCCGGCGCAACGCCAGATAGCGTCGTCATTTTCTGGTGGAGGGTTGAACGTGGATTTTGAGGACAGGGTGGCGGTGTATGCGCCGAAGCTCGAGGCGCTGCAGGCCGAGCTTGCGTCGCGCGGCGTCGAGTTCGTCGAGGTGCATACGGTCGATACGTCGGGCGTCGTGCGCTCCAAGATCGCGCCGCTGAAGCTTTCCACATCCGGCGAGTCGATCAACGCCATCCTCTATTGCGTCACCCATGGCGACGGCCAGCCGATGGGCGATGTCGCCTTCGCCTCGCCGAGCGCCAATGAGGAGAACGGCTTTCCAAACATCAAGGGCATCATCGACCCGGATACGGTGGTTCAGCATGGCTGGAAGCCGAAATTCGCCTCGGCCATCACGCGCTCCTACATGCTCGACGGCGCGCCTTGCGCCTACGATCCACGCAACGTCCTTGCCCGTGTCGAGGAGCGCGCCAGGGCGCTTGGCTACGAGCCGAAATTCGCCCTCGAATACGAGTTCGGCATTTTCCACGCCGACCACGATCTGATGCGCGCCGGCCGCTATCGCGAGCTGAAGCCGTGGGGCCATTCGCTGATCAACTACGACCTGGTGCGCAGCGGCGAGTACCAGGATTTCGCCGCCGAGTTCATCACGCGCATGAAGAGCATCGACATCGGCGTCGCATCGCTGGTCACCGAATATGGCTACGGCATGTATGAATATGCGCTGACGCCGAAGAGCGCCCTGGCGGCGGCGGATGCCGCGATGCGCGCCAAGCTGCATCTGCGCGAGCTGTGCGCCGAGCGTGGGCTGGTCGCCACCTTCATGACGCGCTTCCAGCCGCCGGGCAAGGAAAGCGCCTGCGGCGCGCACCACCATGTCAGCCTGTGGCAGGACGGCAAGCCTGCCTTCGCGGCCGGCCCAAACCGGTTGACGCCGGTCGCCGAAACATTCCTCGCCGGCGTGCTCAACCGCATGCAGGAGACGCATATTTTCTTCCGGCCGACGGTCAATTCCTACCGCCGCTTCGATCGCGGCGCGTGGTCGCCGGAAGACGTCGCCTGGGGGTTCGAGAACCGCACCGCGCCGATCCGCGCCATCACCACGCCGAACGATGCCGCGTGCCGGTTCGAGCACCGAGCGCCCGGCGCCGACGTCAATCCCTACCTGTCGATCGCCGCCATCCTGGCGGCCGGCTGCGAAGGCATCGAGAAGAACCTGGCGCTCGAGCCGCCGGTGACGAGCAACCTTGCCAATCTCGACAAGCCGAAGCTGCCCCGCACGCTGAAGGCGTCCATTGAGGCCTTCGCCGGATCCGATTTCTGCGCCGAGGCTTTCGGCGAGGCGTTCCGCGACAATTATGCCGAGAGCCGCCGCGCCGAGCAGGCGGCCTTCGATGCCTGGCAGGCGTCGCACATCACCGACTTCGAATGGCAGCGCTATTTCGTCAGCTGAGCCAATAAACCATCGGCGCGTTAGAACCCGGCGATCAGTTCCGCTGATCGCTGGGTCAAGCGAATTGGTGTGACATTGAGGACGACGCTCCCTACATGAGGCCGCCTAAAGCGCGTCGCGCTGAACGAATCCAGGCGACGCGCTTTAGGTCCTTTTGTTGATGCATGTCGTTGTGCCAGAACCGCTGCGCACTTCTGGGCGACATGCATTAGGAGCGGCTTGATGACGGCGGAAGCAATTTCTGAGAGCAGGGTCGGCGGCGATTTCTGGGACGGCGTGCGATTGTCGATGCCGGTCGTCGTCGCCTCTGCGCCATTCGCCATCCTGTTCGGCGCGATCGCCGTCGACAATGGTTTCTCGGTGATCGAGGCGTTGCTTATGAGCGCCATGATCTATGGCGGCGCCAGCCAGATGGTCGGCATCGAATTGTTCGGCCAGCATGTCGTGCCATGGCTGATCGTGCTGTCGATCTTCGCGGTGAATTTCCGCCATGTGCTCTATTCGGCCGGCATCGGCCGGCGCATCGCGCATTGGCCATTGCTGCAGCAGGCGCTGGGCTACTTCATCCTCACCGACCCGCAATTTGCCGTGGCGGAGGCGAGGGCCGTGTCAGGCAAGCCGGTCGGGTTCGTCTGGTATCTTGGACTTGGGCTGCCGGTCTATTTGTTCTGGGTGATCGAAAGCGGGTTGGGCGCGGTGTTCGGCAAGCTCATTCCGGACACCCATGCGCTGGGCATCGATTTCCTGCTGCCGATCTACTTTCTCGGCCTGGTCCTCGGTTTCCGCAAGCGGCCGCTCTGGCTGCCCGTCGTCGCCGCAAGCGCGGCCGCATCGATCATCGCCTACAAAACGGTCGGCTCTCCCTGGCATGTCTCGATCGGCGCAGTCGCCGGCGTGCTGCTGGCGATGGTCCTGCCGCCGCATCACAGCGGAATAGGGGAGCGGCCGTGAGCACGACCTTCTGGATCATCCTTGCCGGAGCGATCGCGACCTATCTGACTCGTGTCGGCGGCCACCTCGTCATCTCGCGCTTCGAGAATATCCATCCGCGCGTCGAGGCGGGGCTGAACGCCGTGCCGGCCGCGGTGCTGACGACGCTGGTCGCGCCGGCAGTGCTTGGCGCCGGGCCCGCCGAATGGGCGGCGCTGGTGGTCACCGCTTTGGTCTCGCTGCGCGGCGGGTTGATGCCGATGTTCCTGGCCGGTGCTGTGGTGTTGATCGTCGCGCGGCAGTTTGTGGGGTAGCAATTTTGCCGGCGCGATCGTTTCGGACCGCCGGCGCTGCCCCTCATTGCCCTGCCGGGCATCTCTCCCCGTAAAACGGGGAGAAAGAAGCTAATCTCAAATCTTCGCGTCGTGCGGCAGCGGCGCCGTCGCCTTCTCCAGCCAGGCCAGCGTCTCGCCGTCGACCATCGGGCCAATCTCGGCCAGCACCCAGGCGTGATACTGGTCGAGCCAGTGCAACTCATCGCGCGTCAGGAGCTCGGTGCGGATCAGCCGCTTGTCGATCGGCGCCAGCGTCAGCGTCTCGAAGCCGTGCATGGCGATGTCGCCGCCTTCGATCTGCTCCGCCGGCGTCACCAGGATCAGGTTCTCGATGCGGATGCCGTAGGCGCCTTCCTTGTAATAGCCTGGCTCGTTGGACAGCATCATGCCGGCAAGCAGCTTTTCGGTGCCGGTCCGGGCGATGCGCTGCGGACCTTCATGCACGGCAAGGTAGGAGCCGACGCCATGGCCGGTGCCATGGGCGAAGTCGCAGCCATGCTTCCACAGCGCCACGCGCGCGACGGCGTCGATTTCCGAGCCGCGCGTGCCGGCGGGGAAACGCAGCATCGAGATGCCGATCATGCCCTTCAGCACGAGCGTGAAGCGCTCCCGCATCTCCTGCGTCGGCTCACCGATCGGAACCGTGCGGGTGATGTCGGTGGTGCCGTCCTGATACTGACCGCCGGAATCGAGCAGGAACAGTTCTCCGCTTTCCAGTTTGCGGCTGGTGGCGCGCGAGACGCGGTAATGCATGATCGCGCCGTTCGGGCCGGCGCCGGAAATCGTGTCGAAGGAGATGTCGCGCAGCGGCATCTGGGTTTCCTCGCCGGTCTGGCGGCGCACTTCCTCCAGCTTGGTGACGACGGCGATTTCGTCGAGCGTGCCGGGCTTCTGGCGATCCAGCCAGCACAGCAGCTTGGCGATTGCCGCGCCATCACGGCGATGCGCGGCGCGGCTGCCGGCGATCTCGGCCTGGTTCTTGGTCGCGCGGGGAATACGCGCCGGGTCAGCCGCCAAGACGACCGTGCCGCCACTGTCCTCGGTCAGCATCCGCAGCTTGTCCGTCGCCAGCACCGGGTCCAGCGCGATCCTGGCGCCGTTTTTGGCCAGCTCGACGATTGCCGCTTCGAACTCACCCGGATCATGCAGATCGGCAAGCTGGGTGAGATAGGCCGCGACCTGGCGCGGGAATTTGCGCTGGTCCATGAACAGCTGATGCTTGCCGTCGGCGGCGAGGATGGCAAAGCCGAGCGCAAGGGGAGTGTGCGGCACGTCGCCGCCACGGATGTTGAAGCTCCAGGCGATGGAAGAGGGGTCGGTCAGCACCGCATGGGTGGCGCCGTCCTTCTGGATGGCGCTTGCCAACCGCACAAGCTTGTCCTTGGCGAGCTCACCGGAAAAATTGAGCTCTTGCAACTCCACCGGCGCGCGCGGCGGCTCGGGCTGGTCTTTCCAGATGAGGTCGATCGGGTTCCTGTCGAGCGGCACCAAGGTCGCGCCGGATTGCTCGGCCGACACCTTCAGCGCCCTGACCTCGCCGATCGTATGCAGCCAGGGGTCGAAGCCAAGCCTTGCGCCCTTGCCGAGATTGTCCTTGATCCAGCTGGCCGGCGGATTGTCGATGAGGCTTTCGACGGTGAAGATACCGAGATCAACTTCGTTGCGGACCTGCAACGTGTAGCGGCCGTCGACGAAGATGAAGGCGCGGTCGCGCAGGATGATGGCGACGCCGGCCGAACCGGAGAAGCCGGTCAGCCATTTCAGCCGCGCCGAGCGGTCGGCGACATACTCACCCTGGTGCTCGTCCGCGCGGGGAACGATGAAGCCATCCAAGCCATTGTCGGCCAGCCATTGCCGCAGCAACGCCACGCGCGGCTTGCCGACGGCCGGATCGCCAGCGGAATCAAAGGTCTGGAACATGGTGGCCTCTCCTCGGATGCTTGTCAAAAACCTAAAGCGCGTCGCGATCTTTCAGATTCGCTCCATGCGCTTTAGGTTTTTGATCTTACGCATGTCTTTATCCCGAAACGGTTCCCACTTTCGGGAGACATGCTTTAGAGCATTTCGTGTGCCAATTGAAACGGATCTGTCACCAGACGCCATATGATCCAGATATGCTGAAGCGACGACGTGCAAGCCAGGCGGGCGCGCTCGCGTCTTTGCGCATGGTCGCTATGCAGAATCGTTGATTTCCAGACAGGTCGGCAGAGCTTAGTTTCCCGGATGTGGAGGAATGAATCCTGTTGTCCTGCAAAGGAGACTGTCATGTCCACGCTTCCAGCCAGACGCGGATTTTTCAGAAACGCCATGAGCGCGCTGATCGAAGCTCGCCGGCGCGAGGCGACCCGCTACGTCAACGGGGCGCTGCTTTGTCTCGACGATGAAACGCTGAACGCCAATGGCTACGATCGCGAAGAGCTGAAGAAGGCGGCAAACTCGCTTTATGTGTGAGTAACCGCCTCAGCGCTTGAGGTGGATGGTCACCCAGCCCTCGCGATGCAAGGTACGCACATGGCGGAAGGCTTGGCCGACATAGGCTGAGATCACCGCGTCGCGCTGCCGGTCCAGGATGCCGGAAAGCACCAGCGAGCCGCCGAGCCTGATATGCCGGGCCATCTGAGGCGCGAGCCGCATCAGCGGCCGGGCCAGGATGTTGGCGACGATGAGGTCGAAGGGCGCGCGCCTGGCGAAGATCGGGTTGTGGAAGCCCGGCGCCGTCACCGTTTCGACCAGCGCCTTGACCTGGTTGAGGCGGGCGTTGGCGGCGGCGACGCGAATGGCGACCGGGTCGATGTCGGTCGCCAGCACAGGAATATGCGCGAGCTTGGCGAGCGCGATGGCAAGCACCGCGCTTCCCGTTCCGAGGTCGAGGGCGTTGCGCGGCCGTTCGCGCAGCACGACCTGCTCCAGCATTTCGAGGCAGCCGGCGGTGGTGCCGTGATGGCCTGTGCCGAAGGCAAGGCCTGCCTCGATCTCGATGGCGAGATCGCCGGCGTGGCGCTTGGCGCGGTCGTGCGAGCCATGGACGAAAAAGCGGCCGGCGCGGACCGGCTTCAGGCCTTCCAGGGAGCGCGACACCCAGTCGATATCGGGGAGGGTCTCGCATTCGACGGGCTTCGGCAGGCCGAGACCGGCCAGGATATCCCTGACCCGCGCCTCGACGGGATCGATATCGCCGTCGGCATAGAGCGACACTTCGTGGATGTCTTTTTCCTCGTCGAGCTCCAGCACGGCGATCGGCAGCCCGTCATCCTCGAAGGCGGCGTCCAGCGCCGCGAAGATGCGGTCGGCCTCAATCTTGCTGGCGGTGAGGTGCAGCCTGGTCTGGCCCATCAGAAAGACTCTTGCTTGAACATGATCTTTTCCGAAAACCGGTTCCCACTTTTCGGGATCATGTTTGCCCACCAGCCGCCAGCCGCTTCAGCTTGGCGACGGCGGTGTCGGCGCTCTCGCCATAGGCGATGGTGCCGGCGAAATCGCCCTTGGCGTTGAGCAGCAGCACCGAGGCCGTATGGTCCATCGTGTAGTCGCCGTCGCCGGTGTCGACCTTCTTCCAATAGATGCCGAAGGCCTTGGCCATGGCATGCACCTTGTCCGGATCGCCGGTGATGCCGGTGATGCGATCAGAGAAGTTGCTGACATAGGTGTTCATCGTCTCCGGCGTGTCGCGCTCCGGATCGACGGTGACGAAATAGGCGTTGAGGTTCTTGCCGCTGTCGCCCATCGTCTTCAGCCAGCCGGCCAGCTCGAACAGGGTTGTCGGGCAGACTTCCGGGCAATGGGTGAAGCCGAAGAACACGACGTTCGGATGGCCCCTGAAGGCGGCTTCGGTGATCGGCGCGCCTTTCTGGTCGACCAGCGTGAAGGGCGCGCCGAAGGGCTCGCCGCCATAATGGCCGCGGTACCAGTCGAACGTCAGCCAGCCGATGCCCGCCGCCATCAGGACGAGAATGCCGACCAGGATTGAACGCATCATCAGTGAATGTCCGTCGTGATTGCCTTGGGGCAAGTTTGGCGACACTCTTAGCGGGTCTGCGCCGGGCACGCAAAGATGCCGCGTTGCCGCAAGCAGAGATCCAGGTGGAGCACAAACCCCGTGTCGGGCGGCTTGCTAACGCCACGATCTTGTCCCACCTGACATCGGCAAACGCCAACCCAGGAGGCACTTTTGCGAAAACTGATCGGCTTGTTCGCCGCATGTCTTGCTCTCAGCGCCGGCGCGGCCATGGCCGACGAGGTGGGCAAAGTGGGTGTCGACTGGGTCGGCAACGACATCATGATCGACGCCATCAAGGACCCGAAGGTCGACGGCGTCACCTGCCACGTCGCCTATTTCGACCGCAGCATCATCGACCGGCTGCATAAGGGCAACTGGTTCGAGGATCCTTCCGATTCCTCGATCTCCTGCCGCCAGACCGGGCCGATCACCATCGGCGACATCGATATGGGCGAGGGCGGCGAGGAAGTGTTCAAGCAGGGCCTCAGCCTGATCTGGAAGAAGCAGGTGGTGAACCGCATCTACGACAGGAAGAACGAGACGCTGATCTATCTGTCGCATTCGCGCCAGGTGCAGAACGGCTCGGCGAAGATGTCGGTCACCACCGTGCCGCTCTACGGCCAGAACGTGGTGTGGACCAAGGGCAAGCCGCAATAGTCTCCCGAGACAGGCTTGGCGGGGGCAGGTCGCGCTTGCGAGGCGGTCCCCGCCGGCGTAAAGCCGCTTCATGGACCGTCCTGAAAACCTTGTCCTGAAAGATCCCGAGCCGCGCATCCATCCGACCGCGGAGCTCAAAGGCTGCAAGCTCGGCCGCTATGCCTCGATCGGCGAGCGGGTGATCCTGCGCGAGGTGAGCGTCGGCGACTTTTCCTATTTCGAGCGCCATTCGGAAGCGATCTACACGACGATCGGCAAGTTCTGCTCGATCGCCGCCAACAGCCGCATCAACGCGCTCGAGCACCCGATCGAGCGGCTGACGCAGCATAAGGTCAGCTACCGGCCGAACGAGTATTTCCGCTGGCTGGGCGTCGACACTGAATTTCGCGCGCGCCGGCAAGCCAAACCGGTCAGTGTCGGCCACGATGTCTGGATCGGCCATGGCGCGGTTGTCATGCCGGGCGTTGCGATTGGCAACGGCGCCGTCATCGGCGCCAATGCCGTGGTGACGCATGACGTCGCGCCCTACACGATCGTCGCCGGCGTTCCGGCGAAGCCCTTGCGCGAACGCTTCTCAGCGGCAGTCGCGGCGCGTATCGAGGCCTTGGCCTGGTGGGATTGGGCGCCGGAGAAACTGGCGAGCGCAATCCCCGACATGCAAGCCATGCAGATCGAGGCCTTCCTCCATCGCTGGGAAGGCGATACTTGCTGACACACAGAATGCCGTTGAAAGCACAACGGCGCTGTCTGGATGTTAAGCTTCTGTCGGGAGTGGCGCCCCTTCCGCCATGCGGGGGTGGCGCGGCGGAAGGGGCTGGAGGCAAACCGCGTGAAGCGGAAGGAACAGGCTTTCTGGCCTGCACCGGCATTATGGCAAGCAAACCGATAAGGTGTTTCTTCGCGCGCCTGCGCTTCTGGCGTGTGGCTGATTGCAGCCCCGTCCCGTGACGAAAATTCGACCCTTTGGAACCCGATGCGGTGGCTGCTTGTTTCTTCGCAAATGCCCGCGCGTCCACGGTTTTTGAGGAATTTGCATGATCGAGAAGGCTTTTACCTGGATGGCCAATCGGGTGGCGCATCTGGCCGGCCTGCCGCCGACCTTCGCCATCTGCGTGCTGATCGTGGTTGTCTGGGCGGCAAGTGGCCCGATCTTCGGGTTTTCAGACACTTGGCAACTCGTCATCAACACCGGCACCACCATCGTCACCTTCCTGATGGTGTTCCTGATCCAGAACACCCAGAACCGCGACGGCGCGGCGATCCAGGCCAAGCTCGACGAGCTGATCAGGGTCAGCCGCGCCCACAATCATTTCATCGGCATCGAGCACCTGACGGAATCCGAGGTCGAGGAGATCCGCGCCAAATGCGAGGCGGCGGCGAAGCGGCACGACCGCAAGATCGCCGAAACGGCCGCCAACAAGGCCACGGCCGGAAAGAACGGTACGAGGCATGCGGCCAAGACCACCGGCGCGGCCGCAAAGAAGCCTGCGGCCGGGAAGAACGCCTCCAAGAAGAAAGCCGCTGCTTGAAAGGGCCGTCAGCGGTCCATGAAGGCCGCGAAGGCGTCCTTGTGATCGGGATGCCAACGCGACAGGGCCGGACGGTTCTCGATGATGTCGCCGATCGCCCAGGCCATGCGCTTTTCATCCGTCGGCCGCGCCACCTCGTTGTCGGGGCACAGGATGTAGAAATCGCCGTCGCTGAGCGATGTCAGCATGAAGTCTATCACCTGCTCGCCGGTCCAGGCGCCGGCGGGCTTTTCCCTCGCGCCTTCGGTCAGGCCGGTGTAGGTGAAGCCGGGGATCAGCAGATGCGCCGACACTTTCGCCCCAGGCTCGTTGCGCAGCGCGTGCGCCAGCCCTTCGGTAAACGTCTTCACGCCGGCCTTGGAGACGTTGTAGGCGAGGTTGCCGGGCGGCGTGGTGATGCCCTGCTTGGAGCCGGTGTTGATGATGAGCCCCGGTTTTCCAGCTGCGAGCATGCGTGGCGCGAATGCCTCGGTGCCGTGCACGACGCCCCAGAAGTTGATGTCCAGAAGCCGCTTCCAGGCGTCGCGGTTCTCCCAGGGCTTGCCTGGATTGTTGCCGACGCCGGCATTGTTCATCAGCACCGACACCGCACCGAAGGCGCCGTAAGCGAGGTCCGCCAGCCGGTCGACTTCTTCGGCCTTGGAGACGTCGGTGGGGATTGGCAGCACGGCATCGTCGCCGGCGATCGCCGCGACTGCTTGCCTGGCCTGGTCGAGGCGCACGCCGCCTATGTCGGCGAGCACCGTCTTCATGCCCATCGCCGCGAACCGTTTCGCGGCGGCGAGGCCGATGCCGCTGGCGCCGCCGGTGATGACGGCGACGTTGCCCGAGGCGAAAGCCGGCAGGGCGGTCTGGATTTCGGCGTCGCTGGTCATGGTTTCCATCCTTGTTCGGGTCGCGCCGAACTTAACGCTCGCCGCCGCCGAGGCAAGGCTGGTTCGTCCCGATGGGCGACCGTGACAGTCGCAACGGGTTGACCATCGCTGTGCCTGCCGCGCATGCTGTCCTGAAAAAGGAGCTCGGTATTTGACCGACTGGATCGGAATCCTCAAAGAGCAGACCGCCAATGGCGACGAGATGGGCCGCGAGGTGCCGAAGATGCTCGCCAATCCCGATATCAGCGAGACGCAGGTGAAAACACTGTTCGCGGCGCTGGAGAAGCAGGCGGATTTCGCCGAGAAGCTGCGGCTTGCGCTGGAGAAGTTCGGCCATGACTTCCCGATCATCGAGGCGGCCGAGCGGCTGGAGGAGCGCTATGCCGACCTTGCGACTTCTGTCGCCGAGAAGCTGAAGGCGATGCGAAAATAGCTTCCTATTTTTCGATCAGCCTCTCGAAGCGCTTGTCGGGCGCAAACCAGATCGCCGCAACAAGCACGTAGATCGCCACGCTGATCCATTGGTTGAGAAAGCTGAGCAGGACGGCGGCGATGTAGAGCGCCAGTGAAATCTTGCCTTTCTCGTCGTGCCCCACGGCCCTGGCGAAGGTCGTCTCGGCGCCGTGCAGATGGCGCAGCTTGATGACCAGGATGTTGTAGGCAACGGCGCAAAGCGCCAGGTCGAAGCCATAGACGGCGACCGGCACCGGGGCGAAGTGGTTCTCCCCCATGAACGCGGTGGTCACCGGCATCAGCGACAGCCAGAACAGCAGGTTCATGTTGGCCCACAGCACGCGCCCGTCGACGCGTTGCACGGTGTGGAACATGTTGTGCAGGTTGTTCCAGTAGATGCCGACATTGATGAAGGAGAGCACATAGCAGAAGAAGACCGGCCACAGCGGCAAGAGGGCGGAAAAATCCTCGCCATGCGGCACCTTCAGTTCCAGCACCATGATCGTGATGATGATGGCGACGACGCCATCGGTGAATGCCTCGACCCGTCCCTTGCCCATGATTCTTCCCTCGCTTTGCGTCGACGTTAAGGGAGGATGCCGCGGCTGACCATCCGGCCTGAACTGTCAGGAGGACATTCGCAGGGTGGAACAGCGCCATTATATGGGCGTTGGGCTTACAACCCTCGGAGATCGCCATGACCAGCTACGCTCAAACCATGACGCGTGACCATGAGCTTGGCGGGAGGGCCGCGAAGGCCGCCGTCGCCGCCATGATCGCCGCGCTTTTTGCCGGCAGCACCGCGCTGACTCCGCTCTACATCATCTACAAGCAGGCCTTCGGCTTCTCGCAGGTCACGCTGACGCTGGTTTACGCCGTCTACGTTGTCGGCAATCTGGGGGCGCTGCTGTTTTTCGGCCGGGTGTCGGACGTGATCGGCCGCCGTCCCGCCGCGCTCGCCGCGATGGGGGTTGCCGTGGTCAGCGCGCTATTTTTCCTCTTTGCCGAAAACCTCGCCTGGCTCGACATCGCCCGCATTCTGAGCGGGCTCGGCATCGGAGTCGGCGCGGGTGCGGGCACCGCCTGGCTGGCCGAGCTGATCGAAGGCAAGGACAAGTCGCGCGCCGCTATCATCACCACCAGCACCAACTTCATCGGTCTCGGCGTCGGCGCGCTCATGGCGGGGCTGCTCGCCCAATATGCGCCCTGGCCGCTCAGGCTGACATTTGCCGTCTATCTCGTCCTGCTTGCGTTGGTGACCGTGCTGATCTGGCGCACGCGGGAAACGGTTACCAGTCCGGGGCGGATCTCGGACGTCTCGCTACGGCCTCGGCTTTCGGTGCCCGACAATATCCGCGCGCAATTCGTGGCGCCGGCGGTGACCGGCCAGCGTCACCAGGGACGCGGCCTGATCCTTCGCCAGCGTGAACAGAATGAGGAACACCAGCGTGTTCTTCAGGAAATTGTCGTTGAAGGCCGAGAGGAATTG
>NZ_RZRX01000196.1:0-12615 GCF_003997405.1 Mesorhizobium sp. M2A.F.Ca.ET.042.01.1.1 | reverse complement strand
GCCCTGGTAACGGTCGCGGCCGGTCGAGGTCTGGTCGGTGCCGCCGACCATGGCGATGCGCTTGTGGCCGAGCGAGATCAGATGATTGGTGGCAAGTGCGGTGCCATAGGCATCGTCGCCGCGGAACACCGGCACGTCGGCGCCGGCGACGCTGCGCGCGATCAGCACCGCCGGCAGGCCGTTTTCCTCGGCCATGATGATGTCCTCGGCCGGCGTGCCGATGGCCGGCGACATGATGACGCCGTCGGCGCCGAGCTGCAGCAGCGTGTCGATGAAGGTGCGCTGCTTTTCGAGCTGGTCGTAGTGATTGGACAGGATGAAGGTCTGGCGGCTGCGGTCGAGCTCGCTTTCGATCGAACGCAGGATCTCGGCGAAGAACGGGTTCATGATGTCGTGCACGACGACGCCGACGATGCCGGAGCGCGAGGTGCGCAGCGAGGCGGCGCGGCGGTTGTAGATATAGCCGATGGCGCGCGCGTGTTCCTTGATGCGCTCCCGCGTGGCGCCAGCCACCAGCGGGCTGTCGCGCAGCGCCAGCGATACCGTTGCCGTGGAGACGCCGAGCGCATCCGCGATCGTCGAAAGCTTGATCTTCTGTGCCAGTGCCCTTCGCTCCCCAGGGTCTTCGGATCTACGTCTTTAAATTTTTTAAAACGGCCTTATGCCACCGGACTCGGAGCAAATCAAAGTTTTTTCGCCAGCGCCTCGGCTTCGGTGTCGAGCGAGGCAGAATTGCGCACGCGCAGCCGATGCTCGCGATGGATGATGTAGAGGCCGCTGGCAACGATGATGGCAGCACCCAATAAGGTCCAGCGGTCCGGGAACTGGTGGAAGATCAGCCAGCCCGAGATGATCATCCACACCATCTGCGAATAAGGGAAAGGCGCCAGTTGCGTCGTGGTCGCCAGGCGATAGGCCCGGACCAGCAGATAGTGGCCGCCGGCGCCGAAGACACCCAACATCAGGACGACGAACCATTGAAAGCCGCCATGCGGCAGCGCGGGCGCAAAGGCAAGCATCGGAGCCAGCAGCACCGAAGGCGCCAGCGCCGAGAACAATATCAAGCTCTCGGATGTTTCGGTCGCAGACATGCGCCGCGTCATGATGACATAGAAGCTGTTCGACAGCATCGAGCCCAGCGCGAAGAGATGGCCGATGCCGAACACGCCCACGCCGGGCCGGGTGATGATCAGGACACCGACAAAGCCGGTGAGGATCGCCAGCCAGCGCCGCCAGCCGGCCCATTCGCCGAGCAGCGGGCCGGCAAGGGCGGTGATGACCATCGGGCCGAAGAAATAGATCGACGTCGTCTCGGCCAGCTGCAGCGTCTTCAGCGCCAGGATGTTGAACATGGTCGAGCCGAAAAGCATGCAGCCGCGCAATACATGCGCAGGCAGGTTATTGGCGCGAAAGCGCGCCGGCTCGCGCCAGCCGCGCAGGAAGACGCCGACGAGCAAGACATGGACGGTGAAGCGGGCCCAGGCGACGATCAGCGCCGAGACGCCGGCCAGCACCAGATATTTGCTGGAGGTGTCGAGAAAGGTGAAGCAGACATAGACGCAAAGCATCAAAAGCATCGCCGCGGGCGGCGTTGCGCTGTCGTCGTTGTTTTTGGGAATGCTCAAGGTCGTGCCGAAGGGAGGATAGACGTCCCCTTCTGCGGCAATCGCCGCTGGCCGGCAAGCCAAAAGCGACTGGCCCAACAAGCACTTTGGACAGGCTTAGAGCGCACCGTCCGTTGGCGATTGGCCTGACCGCGCTCGCCGTCGTCATCCACGGGCGGAGCAAGGAGCGAAGCGACGCGGCGCAGACCCGAGGATCCATGCCGTTACATTGACGCTCCGCCAGCTGTGCAGAATTCTGCACCGCTGCACCATTCGATCTACGTCACGGCATGGATCCCTGGGTCTTCGCTCCGCTGCGCGTCGCTACGCCCAAGGATGACGAAGCTGGGAGGCCTGTGGCAAATTTGGAACGCTCGCCTTGTTCCTTAGGGCGACCCGCCAGCATGGGTACAGCAAAGACTCAGGCATGCATGCGGGCGCCCTTGGTGATCTTGTCGACCAGCTTCTTCTCGCCGCGCAGGGCGATGCCGACGACCTTGGCATCGTCCGGGGCGAATTCGGCGAAGACGGCGCGGTTGGCGACGTCGTGGCCGGTCGAAAACATCTCCTCGACATAGGCGGATGTCGTCACGCCGCGCTCCAATGACCGGCGGTGGATCGTGCCCAGCGTCGCCGCATCGGCCGAAAGGACGATGACCGGCTGGATCGACATCGGGTTATAAAGGTTGCCGGCGCGGTCGCGATAAGGCTCGCCGATGATCTCGGGAAACTGCGCGGCGATGCCGCTGGTCAGAAAGGCGGTGACGTTGAGTTTCTGCCAGACCGGCAGATCCTCTCTGAGAACAATTGCAATTTTCGTATCGAACACCAAGATTGAGACTCCGGGATGGCCCGTGACGGGCGGAACAGGGCGATGACGCAGGCTCTAGGCGCGGAAGCGAAGCAAGGTCTTGAACGTTCGTGCGCGGACGCGGCCAATGGCGATCGCATTGTTTCGGCGCCGGGCGGGTTGGGCCTCGAACGCATCGAGGCGCGTTTTCACGGCGACGCCTTCGAGCCGCACCGGCACGACACCTATGCCATCGGCGTGACATTGCACGGCGTGCAGCGCTTTCATTATCGTGGCGCGCTGCAACATAGCCTGCCCGGCCAGGCGATCGTGCTGCATCCGGACGAATTGCATGACGGCGGCGCCGGCACGGAAGACGGTCTGCGCTACCGGATCCTCTATCTGGAGCCGTCTCTGCTGCTCGACAGCCTTGACGGCGAGGCGCTGCCTTTCGTGCGCAACGCCGTGGTCGACGATCCTCACTTGCGGGACACGCTTTTGTCGGCGCTAACGCCGCTGGACGAAGAGCTCGATGACCTGTTCGTGGCGGATTTCGTCGCGCAGCTGGCGCGACAGCTGAGACGCCACGCCGGAAAGCCGGCAAAATCAACAGGCAAGACCGCGTGGCGCGCGGCGGCACTTGCCCGAGACTATCTTGCGGAGAATGCCGAGCGTGCGGTGCGTTCCGACGAGTTGGAGGCCGTTACCGGCCTCGACCGCTATGCGCTGTCACGCCATTTTCGCGCCACCTATTCGACCAGCCCGCATCGCTTCCTATTGATGCGCCGGCTGCAAAGAGCGCGGCGCGTGATCGCCGAGGGAGAAGCGCTGGCGGAGATCGCCGCCGGCGCCGGCTTCAGTGACCAAAGCCATTTCAACCGGCATTTCAAGAAGGCGTTCGGCATGACGCCGGGGCGTTGGGCGGCGCTGGTGAAGGGATCGGGTGCGACGGCCTAGCCGCAAGGGCGACGATGCTGCGCATCGCGCTTATAGCACAACTCTAACGTGGGTGCGTGGAGCGACGACGCTGCGCGTCGCGCTTTCACGCCTCATCCATCTCCGCGTCGTCGTCGATCAGGACCAGATCTTCGTTCGACAAATTCGCCTCGATGCGGGCGAGCAGCTTGAACAGCGCCTTCTGGTCCTTCTTGTCGAGGCCCCTCAGCGCCTGTTTCTCGGTCTTCTTGACCGATTTTTCGATGGCGCGAATTGTTTCGCGGCCGGACTCGGTGAGAAAGATATGGGCTTGGCGGGCATCGGCGTTGGAGGCGCGCTTTTCGAGGAAACCCTGGGCCTGCAGCCGGTTGATGGTCTTGGTGATGGTCGGCGGCCGCACGCCGAGCTTGCCGGCGAGGTTGCCGGGGGTCTGGCCGTCCTCGCGGTCGAGCGCCAGCATGATCTGGTCCTGGCCGGCGTAAAAGCCATGCGCCAGAAGCCGCGCCGCCAGCGCCGTGCGCGCCAGCCTCGCCGCCGAATGCAGCCGGCTCATTGTCGCTGTCTTGTCCGCCTTGGCCATGGCCATTCCCTCTTCGGCCCAACCGGCGCGGCCAGCATAGAGGCTGTCCGACGATTGGCAAATGACGATCTCTAAGAAACCGGCTTGCGGAACGCTTTGCCGGCAAGCATTGCGGTGCCCGCGCAGGTGATGCCAGATGTTTATTTCAGTTAGATGACAAACGACTTTTGAGGAGCGGAGATTCACAGCGGCAACGGGGAACGGCCATTGGGAGCGCACGCGGCTCCCCGTTTGGTCGGCCTCGACCGCCACCAAATCCCTCCTCGCCGCCATCCCCGTAGGAGGGTCCGCCTGGCCCATCGGTTTGACGCGTGCAAAAGCGCGACGCCCATCCTATATGAGGCCGACAATCCAGATTTTTCGAGACCAAGACTTCGAGGCAAGCCATGAGCGATGCACAGACGCAAATCCCCGTAACCGTTCTCACCGGCTATCTCGGCGCGGGCAAGACGACGCTGCTCAACCGCATCCTGTCGGAGAACCACGGCAAGCGCTACGCCGTCATCGTCAACGAGTTCGGCGAGATCGGCATCGACAACGACCTGATCGTGGAATCCGACGAGGAAATCTACGAGATGAACAATGGCTGCGTGTGCTGCACCGTGCGCGGCGACCTGATCCGCGTCGTCGAGGGCCTGATGAAACGGCCCGGCCGCTTCGATGCCATCGTCGTCGAGACCACCGGCCTTGCCGACCCGGTGCCGGTGGCGCAGACCTTCTTCATGGATGACGACGTGCGCACCAAGACCAAGCTCGACGCGGTGGTGGCGCTGGTCGACGCCAAGCACCTGCCGCTGCGCTTGAAGGATTCCAAGGAAGCCGAGGACCAGATCGCCTTCGCCGACGTGGTGGTGCTGAACAAGACCGATCTCGTCACGCCGGAAGAGCTGGAAAAGGTCGAAGCAACGATCCGCGCCATCAACCCGGCGGCAAAGATCCATCGTACGCAGAGGTCCGGCGTGGCGCTCGACGAAGTGCTCGACCGCGGCGCCTTCGACCTGTCGCGCGCGCTGGAGAACGATCCGCACTTCCTCGAGGCGCATGACCACGATCACGACCATGAATGCGGCCCGGACTGCGACCACGACCACCATCATCATGACGGCCACGATCACCATCACCACCATGCTTCCGACATCCATGACGTGACGGTGAAGTCGGTGTCGCTGCGCGGCGGCGAGATGGACCCCAAGAAATTCTTCCCCTGGATCGAGAAGGTGACCCAGATGGAAGGGCCGAACATCCTGCGGCTGAAAGGCATCATCGCGCTCAAGGGCGACGAGGACCGCTATGTGCTGCAGGGCGTACACATGATCCTCGAGGGCGACCACCAGCGCGCCTGGAAGGACGGCGAAAAGCACGAGAGCCGGCTGGTCTTCATCGGCCGCGATCTCGACGCCGAGCGGCTCAGGAAGAGTTTTGAAGCCTGCCAGGCGGCTTGATTTTTCGCCGACCTCTCCTTCTCCCCTTGCGGGAGAAGGTGGATCGGCGCGCAGCGCCGAGACGGATGAGGGGTGTTCCAGCGGAGTGAGACGTCGGCTTTCCCTGGAGCACCCCTCATCCGACCTCGCTTCGCGAGGCCACCTTCTCCCACAGGGGGAGAAGGGAGAACCTCAACGCCGGCGCCCCCTCCTTATAGCGATTCCAAGCATGGGTTGAGACCTGCGGCTCGACCCCTTATGGGAATGGCAGCAATCTCGATTGGACCGCCCCTATGCCCACAGTCGCCCCGCTTGATCTTGAAGGCCATTGCGTCGCCGCCGTCTTCCTCAACGACGTGCCGCATTTTGCGCTGGCCGACGGCGCGATCCATCGGTTGGACAATGGGCAGAAGACGGTGCAGGCCAATGACGGCCTGCTTGCCGCCTTTCATGATGCGGCCAACGACCGGCTGATCACCGGCGGCGAGGACGGCAAGGTGTTTGCCGTGAAGGCCGGCGGCGAGGTGAGCGAACTCGCAAGCGCTGGAAAAAAATGGATCACCAGCGTCGCCGCGGGTCCGCAGGGCGCGATCGCCTATGCTTCCGGCAAGACCGCTTTCGTGCGTTTCGCCGACGGCAAGATCAAGGAATTCACCCACCCGCGCTCGGTGGAAGGACTAGCCTTCTCGCCCAAGGGCATGCGTTTTGCCGTCGCCCGTTACAACGGCGCGACGCTGCATTTTCCAGCGGCTGAGGGCAAGCCGGTGGAGCTCGAATGGGCCGGCGCCCATACCGGCATCACCTTTTCACCGGACGGCGCCTTCCTCATCACCACCATGCAGGAAAACGCGCTGCATGGCTGGAAGCTCGCCGACGGCAAGCACATGCGCATGTCAGGCTATCCCGGCAAGGTGAAGAGCCTGTCGTGGAGCGTCAAGGGCAAATGGCTGGCGAGCTCCGGCGCGCCGGCGGCGATCGTCTGGCCGTTTCAAGCCAAGGACGGGCCGATGGGCAAGGCGCCGCTGGAACTCGGCACGCGCGGCAACACGATGGTGACCTGCGTCGCCTGCCATCCGAGCCAGGACGTCGTGGCCATCGGCTACGAGGACGGCATGGTGATCGCGGCGCGCTTTGCCGACGCCAAGGAGGTGCTGCTGCGCCGCCCCGGCAAGGGCGCCATCACGTCGATGACGTGGGACAAGGAAGAGCGCCGCATCGTCTTCGGAAGTGCTACCGGCGATTGCGGCGTGATCGATATCACTGCGTAAGGGAGTAGGGAAAGACCGCGGTTGAACGCCTTGCCCTACTGCCCTACTGCCCGAGGGGAACTCATGCATTCAATCGACCGGACTTCCATCGGCGGCATCGACATCGCCCGCATCGCTGAGATGCGCGAGGCGGAGGCGGCCGCCTTCCGCAAGGCGCGGCCGAAATCCGAGGCGAAGCTCGGCAACGGCATCGCCGGCTTCCTTGGCGGCGTGCCGATGCACTGGATGACCGACTGGCCGACGCCGTTCCCGATCCTGGTCGACGGCGCCAAGGGCGCCACAATCACCGATATCGACGGCAACAGGCTCGACGATTTCTGCCTTGGCGACACCGGCTCGATGCTCGGCCATTCGCCGCCGGCGGTCGCCCGCGCGATTCGCCGGCAGGCGGCCCGGGGCCTGACCTATATGCTGCCCAGCGAGGACGCGCTGGCGATCGGCCCGCTCCTGCAGCAGCGCTTCGGCCTGCCCTACTGGCAGATCGCCACTACCGCCACCGACGCCAACCGTTTCGCGCTGCGCGTCGCCCGCGCCGTGACCGGGCGCGAGAAGATCCTGGTCTTCAACGGCTGCTATCACGGCTCGGTCGATGAGACGATGGTGCGGCTGATCGAAGGCAAGCCGGTGAACCGGCCGGGGTTGGCCGGCGAGTTCCGCGACCTGACGCGGGCGACCAAGATCGTCGAATTCAACGACGTCCCTGCCTTGGAGGCCGCGCTTGCTGACCGCGACGTCGCCTGCGTCATCACCGAGCCGGTGCTGACCAATTCCTGCATGGTGCTGCCGGATGCCGGCTTCCATGACGCGCTGCGGCGGCTGACCCGCGCGGCCGGCACGCTGCTTTTGATCGACGAGACGCACACGATCTCCACCGGCCCGGGCGGCTATACGCGCAAGTACGGGCTGGAGCCGGACCTGTTCGTGCTCGGCAAGCCGGTGGCCGGCGGCGTGCCGGCGAGCATCTGGGGGATGAGCGAGGAGGTCGCTACGCGCTACGGCGCCTATAACCGTACCAAGGAGCCCGGTTATTCCGGCATGGGCACGACGCTGTCGGCCAACCCGCTGCAATTCGCGGCGATGCGCGCGACGCTGGAAGAGGTCATGACGGAGGAGGCCTATGCGCATATGGACCGGCTGGCGCGCCGGCTCGATGCGGGGCTGACCGCCGTCATCCAGCGAAACAAGCTGCCCTGGCATGTCGCGCGGGTCGGCGCGCGCGTCGAATTCATCTGCGCGCCGGGACCGCTTTACAATGGCGGCGAGGCCGAGAAGGCGCATGCGCCGGAGCTCGAAGCCGCCATCCATGTCGCGCTGGTCAATCGCGGCGTGCTGATCGCCCCGTTCCACAACATGATGCTGATCTCGCCGGTGACAACTTCCGCGCAGGTGAGCCGGTTGATAGCCGCCTTCGCCGCGGTTGCGGCCCGGCTTACGGCGTGAGAAAAGCGGCCATGGACAATCCGAACGCCGTAACAACATCGCCTTCCGGCTCGACGCCCGCCGAGGCGAAGGCCTTTCTCGACGCGCATCCCGAGATCGAGGCGTTCGACATCGTGCTCACCGACGCCAACGGCATCGGCCGCGGCAAGATCGTGCGCCGGCATGAGCTGTTGGGCATTTTCGAGAATGGAAGGCACCTGCCGATCTCGATCCTCGGCCTCGACATCACCGGCGAGGATGTGCACGAGACCGGACTGGTGTGGGACACCGGCGACGGCGACCTCAGGGCATGGCCCATCCCGGGGACGCTGGTGCCGCTCTACGGCACCAGCCCGGCCCGCGGCCAGGTGCTGATGTCGATGTACCATCTCGACGGCCAACCGATGACCTCCGACCCGCGCCTGGTGCTGGCAAGGCAGGTCGAATTGCTCGCCGCGCGCGGCCTGCATCCGGCCGGCGCTTTCGAGCTGGAGTTTTTCCTGCTGTCCAACGAGCGCGACGCGGACGGCAAGGTGCAGCCTGCCCGCGCGGTGCTCGACGGCCGCCGTTCGGCGAAGACGGAAGTCTATTCCGTCGACCATCTGCATGGCATGGAGCCACTTTTTTCCGACATCTACGCCGCGGCCAAGGCGCAAGGCATTCCGGCCGAGACGGTCATTTCCGAATACGCGCCCGGCCAGTACGAGCTGACGCTCAACTACCGCAAGGATGTGATGCGAGCAGCCGACGATCTCGTCATGCTGAAGCGGCTTGTCAGGGCGCAGGCGCGGCGGCACGGCGTCACCGCCTGCTTCATGGCCAAGCCCATCGAGGCCTATGCGGGTTCGGGCATGCATTTCCACGTCTCGCTGCAGGACGATGCCGGCCGCAACGTCTTCACCGAGGCTACCGGCGAGAAATGGTCACCGAAGCTGCTCAATGCGCTTGGCGGCCTGATCCACACCATGGCGGAATCGATGCTGGTGTTTGCGCCGCACGCCAATTCATGGCGGCGCTTCGTTTCGCAATCCTATGCGCCGGTGGCGCCGACATGGGGCGTCAACAACCGCTCGGTGGCGCTGCGCGTGCCGGCGGGCGACGCCAGGAACCGCCGCATCGAGCACAGGCCGTCGGGCGTCGACGCCAACCCCTATTTGGTGGCGGCGACGGTGCTGGCCGGCATCGTCAAAGGGCTCGACGAAGGGCTGGATCCGGGGCCAGAGACCACCGGGAACGGTTACGAGCAGGCGAGCGAGAGATCGACCATGCCGGCCGACTGGCGCGCCGCGATCGAGGCGGCCAGGGGCTCCGATTTCCTGAAATCGGCTCTGGGCCCAGACCTGCACCGGACCTTCGTGGCGATCAAGCAGGCCGAATATCTGCGCGTCGCGCGAACGGTCAGCGAATTGGACTATCACCTTTATCTGCACGAGGTGTAGGCGGGCCGACACGCGCGGCGATCACGTTTTGCCGCGGACAATCAAAAGTTATAGCCAATTGCATTTCTGGAACATATCATGAACAAATGGCTGTGCTTTCCGTCCGCGACAAACTGGCGATCCTGTCCGACGCCGCCAAATACGACGCTTCCTGCGCGTCGTCCGGCTCGGCGAAGCGCGGCTCGCTGAGGTCAGGCGGCATCGGCTCGACGGAGGGTTCCGGCATCTGCCATTCCTACGCGCCGGACGGGCGCTGCATATCGCTCCTGAAAATCCTGCTCACCAACTTCTGCATCTATGACTGCAGCTATTGCATCAACCGCTCGTCCTCGAATGTGCGGCGAGCCCGCTTCAGCGTCGATGAGGTGGTGAAGCTCACCATGGATTTCTATCGCCGCAACTATATCGAGGGACTGTTCCTGTCGTCTGGCGTCATCCGCTCGCCCGACGAGACGATGGGCGAGATGGTCGAGGTGGCGCGCAGACTCAGGGTCGAGGAAAAGTTCGGCGGCTACATACACCTCAAGACCATCCCCGAAGCATCTGCCGAACTGATCGAGAAGGCAGGGCTTTATGCCGACCGTTTGTCGATCAATGTCGAGCTGCCGACGGACGAAGGCGTCAAGAAACTGGCGCCGGAGAAGAAACCGGAAACGATCCGGCTTTCGATGGCCAAGCTGCGCCGCAAGATCGAGGAGAAGGACGAGCCCACTTTGCAGAGCCGTAGGCGCGAGCGTTTCGCGCCGGGCGGCCAGTCGACGCAGATGATCGTCGGCGCCGACAAGACCTCCGACGACGGCATATTGCGCGCCAGCGCCCGGCTCTATGGCAGCTATCACCTGCGCCGCGTCTACTACTCCGCGTTCAGCCCGATCCCGGATTCCTCGTCATCGCTGCCGCTGCAGAAGCCGCCGCTGATGCGCGAGCACCGGCTCTACCAAGCGGACTGGCTGATGCGTTTCTACGGTTTCTCGCAGCCGGAAATCCTGGCCGGCAGCAATGACGGGATGCTCGACCTTGCCATCGATCCCAAGCTCGCCTGGGCGCTGCGCAATCGGGGCCGATTCCCGGTCGACGTCAACCGCGCCGAGCGAGAGGCGCTGCTGCGCGTTCCCGGGCTCGGCACCAAGGTCATCGACCGGATCATCGAGACACGCCGCCATCGCCGGCTGCGGCTCGAGGATATCGGCCGGCTCTGCCATTCGGTCGCCAAGGTGCGGCCCTTCATCGTCGCGGAAGGCTGGTCGCCGGGCGCGCTGACCGACAAGGCCGGCTTGCGCCAGGCGATCACCCGCTCCTGCGAGCAGCTTTCGCTGTTCTGAACATGGCCAAAACTCAACTCGACCTCGCATCACATCTCGTCCGGCTCGAAAGCCAGACCGATTTCGCCGGCTGGCGCGACGCGGCGCGGCGGCTGGCGACGAACGACATTCCGCCGGAAGATGTCGCGTGGCAGGTCGAGCCGGATCGCGAAGATGGCGCCAGCGAATTGCCGGCCGCGCAAGCCGATGCGCGACTGGTCGTACCGCGCGACTTCATCGAGCGCGCCGAGACGGTGATCTGCCATTGCGACCCCGAGCGCTTCGGCTTTCTCTACCGGCTGCTCTGGCGGTTGCGTTCGGAGCCGAAGCTGCTTTCGATCGCGACCGATCCCGACATCCGGCGGCTGGAGGCGATGGAGAAGGCCGTGCACCGCGACATCCACAAGATGCGCGCCTTCGTGCGTTTCCGGAAGATCGGCGAAGGCGCGGACGAGCGCTATGTCGCGTGGTTCGAGCCCGACCATTACATCGTCGAGCGCAATGCCGATTTCTTCGTGCGTCGTTTCACTGGCGTGCGCTGGACGATCCTGACCGCGCATGCCTCGGCCGACTGGGACGGCGAGAGGCTGGCGATGGGGCCGGGTGCGGCCAAGCGCGACACGCCGGCGGAAGACGATGCCGAGGCGTTGTGGCGGACCTATTTCGAGAACATCTTCAACCCGGCCCGCCTCAAGGTGAAGGCGATGCAGAAGGAGATGCCGAAGAAATATTGGCGGAACCTTCCCGAGGCCTCGCTCATTCCAGATTTGATAGCAGGAGCGGACAAAGCCGCGTCAGACATGATCGCCCGGATGCCAACCAGCCCAGCACCGCATCATGCCAAGGTGAAGGCCAAGCACTGGCCCACGCCCGAGCCGTCCGATGTGGCGGCGCCTGAGGCCGACGATATTCCGGAGCTGCGCGAGGACGCGAAAGGCTGCCGCCGCTGCCCGTTGTGGCGCGACGCGACGCAGACCGTCTTTGGCGAAGGGCCAGAAAATGCCGACGTGATCTTCGTCGGCGAGCAGCCCGGCGACCAGGAGGATCTGGCCGGCAAGCCGTTCGTCGGGCCGGCGGGCAAGGTTTTCGACAGCATCCTGGACGACGCCGCGATCGATCGCCGCAAGGTCTATGTGACCAATGCGGTGAAACACTTCAAATTCGAGCCGCGCGGCAAAAGGCGCATCCACTCGAAGCCCAATGCCGGTGAGATCCAGGCCTGCCGCTGGTGGCTGGACAAGGAGCTTGACCTGGTCAAGCCCAACCTCGTTGTGGCGCTCGGCGCGACGGCGGCGCAATCGCTGCTCGGCAAGGCGGTGCCGATCACCAAGATGCGCGGCGACGTGGTCGAGCGCGAGGACGGCTTGCGCGTGTTCCTCACCATCCACCCCTCCTTCATCCTGCGCATCCGGGAGCAGGAGGACAAAGAGGCCGAGCGGGAGCGGTTTTTGCAGGATATGCGGAAGGTCAAGCAGCTGATGGGCGCTTGATCGATTTAGGGGGAGTTCGCACGCGGATACTGTCGCACGGTCGGGGACCTTTGAGATTAGCCGAAACCTCCATCACTTCGTCATCCACGGGCGGAGCAAGGAGCGAAGCGACGCAGCGCAGACCCGAGGATCATGCCATGACTTGAACGCGCCGCAACGGTCCAGAATTCTGCTCCGCTGCACTTTTCGGCCAAGGTCACGGAATGGATTCTAGGGTCTGCACCGCGTCGCTTCGCTCCTTGCTCCGCCCTAGAATGATGGGTGGACGGCCCCTTGCGGCATCGAATGTGCCAAACTGGGCTGTGATCAACCCCAGAGGAGGAGACCGTCCGTCATGCAAGCTATCAGATTTGGAATCGATTTGGCC
>NZ_RZRX01000195.1:0-12667 GCF_003997405.1 Mesorhizobium sp. M2A.F.Ca.ET.042.01.1.1 | reverse complement strand
CCGCAGATGCGCGCGACCATCAGCGCCCGCACCGCCTCGGTCGGCAGCGATGGGCCGGCGCCCATCGAATGGCTGAGCGGCACGCTGTGCTGGAAGGCGATCAGGTCCGCCTGCGCCAACGGCGTGTCGACACAGGCGCCGAGCCCGGTGGTGACGCCGTAGAGCGGCTTGCCGAGTTGGGTGAGATGTTCGATCAGCGCCCTGCTTGCGCGGATGCGGCGCATGGCTTCCTCGCCGAGCACGAGCCGGGCGTTGCGCCGCGCGATTTCCGCGACATCTTCCGTGCCGAGCGGCTTGGCGTCGAGGACGATCACTCTGGCTGTCATCGGGCTATTCCTTGGGCCTCCGGAAATGAAGGCCGAACGAATGGAGGATATCCGGCATCGCACCCGGCCATTGTCGAAAATCCGCCGTTACGATTGCCGTTATCTTTCTTCAACCGGCGGTGCGGCGGCGACAAATGCCCCGTACGGGAAACTTTTGCGCGACTGGTGATTTTGGATATGCTGCGGATCCAAATTGCCAGAAGGTTGCCGTCGATGATGAAGTACCTGACCCTCTTTGCGCTCGTGCTGGCCACGGCCGCGACCGTGTCCGCCCAAGCGGTTGCGGGCGAAAAGCACCATCATCGCCATTATCAGCCGGTCGAGCGCGAGCGCTATGTTCCGGCCAGCGACGATCTTCTCTATCAGCTCTTCGGCGGGCCGCGTTACTACGACCAGCAGCTGTTCACCACCGCCGCTGGCGCTTGCTCCTACGACCGCGTTAGGCCGGACGCGAACGCGACCAACAAGATCAACGACCATCATTGCGGGAAGTAGCCTTCGACTCATACTGACGGGTGCACACATTCTCGCGAAACATTGTATACAATACATAAGAAAGATGTTGACAATCCGCCCTAGGCGGTTTCCCTTAACGCTATCCGCGCAGCCTATGAGCAAAACACAAAGCGCGATAACCAAGGGGAACTGCCAATATGATCAACCGTCGCTCGACTCTGAAATCCATGGCGCTCGGCGCCGTCTCGACCCTGGCCATTGCCGCTGTCGGCATCTCGTATGCGCAGGCTGAAAACAAGGAACTGAAAATCGGCTTTGTCGGCGTCACCAGCGGCCCGGCCGCCGCCTGGGGCACCTCGAACGTGCGCTCGATGCAGACGCGCGCCGCCTGGCTCAACGAGACCGGCGGCGTCAAGATCGGCAACGACACCTACAACATCAACATCGTCACCTTCGACGACCAGAAGGACCCCAAGCGCGCCATCGCCGGCATGGAGAAAATGGCGCAAGAAGGCATCCACTATGTCGTCGGCCCGAACGTGGATGACGGCGCCGCCGCAGTGCGCCCCGTCGCCGAGGCCAACGGCATCATCTATTTCCCCTACGCCTTCCCCAAGGCGCTCTACCAGAAGCCGGCCTCCAACGCCGTGCTGGGCATGATCGCCAATTACCAGTCGGGTCCGGCGATCTATAAATATCTCAAGGAAAACAAGGGCGTGAAGAAGATCGCCTTTGTTGCGGCCAATGAATCCGACCCGCTCAGCCAGCGCGACAGCGGTGTCGAGGCGGCAAAGGCGCTCGGGCTGGAAGTCGTCGCCCAGAACGACACCTACCAGAACGACACGCGCGACTTCACCCCGGTGCTGACGCCGATCGTCGCCTTGAAGCCCGACCTGCTCGTCCTGTCGGGCGTTGCGCCCGCCAATGCGCCGCTGCTCATCCGCGCCGCCCGCGAGCTCGGCTATGAAGGCCTGATCTCGACCGAAACCGCGCAGGACGCCAAGGTTCTGGAAGAGGGCGCCGGCGAATATGCCAACGGCTTCATCTCCGTCGGCGGCGCCTCGACACCGGAGATCGCTTCGGACGAGATGAAGGAATTCGTCACCCGCTACACCAAGATGTTCGGCGAATACAACGACGAGTCCAACACCAAGGTCTATGCGCTGGAATACATCCTCGACACGCTGAAGGCCAATCCGGCCGCGATCAACGACGTTGCCGAATTCAAGAAGACCATGGACAGCTTCACCGCGCCCAATCCCTTCCTGAAGGGCGACGCGAAGCTCAGCTATGTCGGCGCGACGTCCTTCGGCCAGAAGCGCCAGCTCTCGGTGCCGATGGTGGTCAACGAATACAAGGACGGCGCATTCCAGACCCTGTTCGTCGGCTCCGTCGACTAGCGTAACCTTCGAGCGTATTTCCTCAAGCTTGCCATGGGGGTCCGGTCGACAGGCCGGATCCCGCGGAAGATCGAAGGTATCCATGGAACAGGTCATCGCCAACGGATTGTATCTCGGTGCCCAATACGCGCTGATCGCGCTGGGGCTGACCCTGATCTTCGCCCTGATGAACGTGCTCAATTTCGCGCACGGCCAGATGTATGTGCTGGGCGGATTCATCACCTACACCGTCTACGGCCAGCTCGGCTTGCCTTTCGTGGTGGCGCTGCTCGCCTCGGGCGTGACGCTCGCCATCATCGGCGCGCTGATGGAGAAATTCCTCTTCCGCACCGTCATCCGGCGCAGCCATCGCGAGGAAAGCACCATGCTGCTCGCCGCCGCGACCGCCTTCTTCTTCGACGCTGTTATCCTGCTTCTGTTCGGCGAGAAGCAGCGCGGCGTTCCCAAGATCGTCAAGGGCGTGTTCAACGATGTCGGCATCATCATGCCTTACGACCGCATCGTCGTCGGTGCGCTGGCGATCGTCTTCATCGCCGCCTTCGTGTTTTACATGCAGTACAGCCGGGTCGGCCGCGCCATGCGGGCGCTTGCACAGGACCGTGTCGCCGCCCAGCTTATGGGCGTCCGCGTCGACCGCTATTCGATGATCGGCTTCGCCATGGGCGCCATGCTGGCGGGCGTCGTTGGCGGGCTGCTGGTCACCATCACCGGCGTCAATTCAGGCATCGGCGGGCCGATCTCGATCAAGGCCTTCCTGATGGTGATGATCGGCGGCGCCGGCGTCGTCGGCGGCGCGATCGCCGGTGGGTTCATTCTCGGCATGATGGAGTCGGTCGGCCTCACCGTGCTGCGTGAATATGGCGACGTCACCTATCTCGTCATCTTCGCCGCCCTGATGGTGTTCCTGTCGGTCCGCCCCAACGGGCTGATGGGCAAGCCCTGGGGTTGATCGCGCCATGACCCCCGATCGCAACACCAGGATCGCCGCGGTCGTCACTTTCCTGGCGATCGTCTTCATCGCCGTGCCGGTCGCGATCTCGTCGAGCGGCCGCTTCGACCTCTATTACACGCTGACCTCGGTGGCGCTGCTCAGCATCGCCAGCGCCGGCGTCTGGCTCACCTTCTACATCGGACGCATCAATATCGGCCAGGGCGCCTATGCGCTGATGGGCGGCTATGTCTCGGCCATACTGGTGATGAACCATGGCTGGTCATTCTGGCTGACGCTGCCAGCCGCAGGCCTGTTCTGCGCCGCCGCAAGCGTGCTGATCGGCCTGCCGATCCTGCGCCTGCGCGGCGTCTACTTCGCCATGGTCACACTGGTGCTGACCGAGGTGGCGCGGCTGCTCGCGTTGGCGCTGCCGATCACCAACGGCGCCAAGGGCATCGTCAGCATCCCGCTGCCCGGCGCGCTGTCGGTCTTCGGCATCACGCTGATCCCCGATTTCGCCACCCTGCAGAATTCGCGGCTCGCCTTCTATCTGCTGGCGGTCACGCTCATGGTGGTGTGCTTCGCCATCATGTACCGGCTGGTCAACTCGCGCATTGGCAAGCTGTGCCAGTCGCTGCAGCAGAACGAGGAGCTCGCCTCCTCGATCGGCGTCAACATCGCCTATCTGCGCGTCATCGCCTATGCCGTCTCGTCCTTTTTCGGCGGTGTTTCCGGCGCCATCTTCGCCGCCATCTCGCAGTCGATCTATCCGTCGAGCTTCACCGTCACCGATTCCGTCAACTTCATGCTGAACTGTTTCCTCGGCGGCCTCGGCTATGTCTTCGGTCCGATGCTCGGCACGCTGGTGCTCTATTTCGGCTGGGATCTTCTGTTCCAGACCGGCCAGTTCCAGCTGCTCATCTATTCCGGCCTGATGATCGTGCTGATGCTGGTGCTGCCCAACGGCCTGCTCAGCCTTGCCGAAACGACCCGGAAGAAGGGTTGAGCCATGGCCGAAATGCTCGAGGTCTCCGGTATCACCAAACGCTTCGGCGGCCTGGTCGCGGTCAACAACGTCTCCTTCTCGGTGCGCGAGAAGGAGATCCTGTCGGTGATCGGGCCGAACGGCGCCGGCAAGTCGACCTTGTTCAAGCTGATCTCATCCTTCCTGCGCCCGACGACCGGCGAGGTGCGCCTGAAGGGCGAACGCATCTCCGGTCTCGCGCCGCACATTGCTGCCCGCAGGGGCGTGGTGCGCACCTTCCAGGAGACCACCATCTTCAAGAACATGAGCGTGCGCGACAACGTCATCATCGCGCACCATCTGCGCTCCAAGGCGAGCCTGTTCGGCTTCTTCCTCGGCACCGGCACGGCAAAAGCCGACGAAGCGGCCTTCGGCCAATCGGCCGATGAGATTCTGGCGCTGCTCGGCCTCTCCTCGCTCGCTTATGAGATTGCCCGCAACCTGCCGCATGGCCATTTGCGCGCGCTGGGCATCGCCATCGGTCTCGCCACCAATCCTTCCATCCTGCTGCTCGACGAACCCTTCGCCGGCATGAACCATGACGAGACCATGCGCATGGTCGAGATGGTGCGGCGCCTGCGCGAGCGCGGCCTGACCATCCTGCTGGTCGAGCATGACATGCCGGCCGTGATGAAGATTTCGGACCGGCTCGTGGTGCTCAATTTCGGGCAGAAGATCGCCGAGGGAACGCCGTCGGAAATCCAGGCCAACGACAAGGTGATCGAAGCCTATCTCGGCAGCGAAGACGAGGCGATCGGCCTATGAACCGGATCCTGAACTTCGCCAATGTCGAGCTCTATTACGATCACGTCTACGCGCTGAAGGGCGTCTCTCTGGAAGTCAACGAGGGCGAGACCGTCGCGCTGATCGGCGCCAACGGCGCCGGCAAGTCGTCGATCCTTCGCGCCATCACCGGACTGCGCAAGATCCGATCCGGAGAGATCCATTACGGCGGCAAGCGCATCGACGCCGCCGCCCCCGACGAGATCGTCAAGATGGGCATCGCCATGGTGCCGGAAGGGCGCCGCGTCTTCCCCTATATGTCGGTCAGGGACAATCTCCTGATGGGCGCCTTCACACGCACCAACAAGGCCGAGATCGCCGCATCGATGGAGATGGTGCTGGGCCGTTTTCCGCGGCTCAAGGAGCGCTTCTCGCAGGCCGCCGGCACGATGAGCGGTGGCGAGCAGCAGATGCTGGTCATCGGCCGCGCGCTGATGGCGAAGCCGAAACTGCTGCTGCTCGACGAGCCGTCGCTCGGCGTCGCGCCAAAGCTCGTCCAGGACATCGCCCGCTCGATCGTCGCCATCAATCGCGACGAGAAGGTCAGCGTGCTCCTGGTCGAGCAGAACTCGCGCATGGCGCTGCGCATCTCGCAGCGCGCCTACGCGCTGACCACCGGCAGCGTCGCGCTGAGCGGCAACTCCGCCGAACTGCTGACCGACGACCGGGTGAAGCGTCTTTATCTCGGCGGCGAGATCTGAGGCTGATCGGAATGCGCATACTCGTCATCAATCCCAACACCACGCAATCGATGACCGCCAAGATCGGCGAGGCGGCGGCGAGCGTCGCCTCCGGCGCGACGGAGATCGTCGCCGTCAATCCGGCCGACGGCCCGCCGAGCATCGAGGGTTATTTCGACGAGGTTTTCGCCATTCCGGGCATCATCGCCGAGATGGGCAAGGCGCCTGCCGATGCCTATGTCATCGCCTGCTTCGACGACACCGGCCTCGATGCCGCGCGCTGCGCGACGGAGGCTCCGGTGATCGGTATCGGCGAGGCGGCGTTCCATATGGCGAGCCTTGTCGCCGGCAAGTTCAGCGTCGTCACCACGCTTGCCCGCTCGGTTCCCGCGATCGAGCACAATCTGGCGAAATACGGCCTCGCCTCGCGCTGCGCCAAGGTGCGCTCGTCGGACGTCGCTGTGCTCGAGCTCGAACGCCCGGGCTCGAATGCAAGACATCGGATATCGCAGGAGATCGCGCGCGCCATCAGCGAGGACCATGCCGAAGCGATCGTGCTCGGCTGCGCCGGCATGGCCGACCTCGCGCGCAGCCTGTCCGAGGAGCACGGGGTTCCGGTGCTGGACGGTGTGGTCTGCGCCGTCACGTTGGCCGAGAGCCTGTTCAAGGTCGGCTTGAAGACATCGAAGATCGGCGGCTATGCCGCGCCGCGCGGGAAGCGGTTTGCCGGCATGTTCGCACCGCTGTCGCCGGCCGGCTGAGACGCGTCGTTTAAGTCCGGCTGCGCGGGATTGACCACCGCGCAAGCCATATTAGATTGAACCGACCTCTACCAATGGAGGCAAATCAGGCGGGCTGCGCCTGCGCGTTGAAGAGCATGTTGACGGTACTCAGGGAAGAAGATCGCGATGATAAGCCGGCGGCGCGCTGGTCGCCGATCTATTACGGGCTGAGGGACGCCATCGTCAGCCACCGTCTCGCGCCGGGCACCAAGCTGCCGGAAGACGAGCTGGCCTCGATCTATTCGGTGAGCCGCACCGTCGTTCGAGCCGCCTTGCAGGCGCTGGCACATGACCGGCTGGCGCGGCTCGAGCCCAATCGCGGCGCCTTTGTCGCCCAGCCATCGAAGATGGAGGCGCGCGAGGTATTCGAGGCGAGGGCGCTGATAGAGCCCAAGGTGGCGGCGCTAGCCGCCAAAGCGGCGGTGCCGTCGGACATCGTGCAATTGCGTCACCATCTCGAAAAGGAGCATGAGGCGCTGCATGACGGTCGCGACAGCGACGCCATCATGCTGTCGGCGCGCTTCCATGTTGGCATCGCCGAGATCGCCGCGCATTCGGTTTTCACCAATTTCGTGCGCGACCTCGTCTCGCATTCCTCGCTGATCATCGCGCTTTACTGGAAGCGCCGCGACGCGACCTGCGAGAAGCACGCCCATCACGCGCTGGTCGACGCGATCGAAGCCGGCAACAGCGCCGACGCAGCCGCCCTGATGAACAGCCATCTGGTCGACCTGCTCTCCGGTCTCGACCTGACCGACAAGGTGGAAAAATCCGACAGCCTGGCAGATCTGCTGCGCGCTTAGGCGAGAGGAGGCGGTTCGATCGGGCTGCCGAACCGCCCGGGAGTCCGTTAGGCCGCGGCGGCTTGCGAATAGTCCATCTGCTTAAGGTCGGCGATGAGGCCGGGTCCGGTCGGCTGCCAGCCGAGATGCGCGCGCGTCCATTCGCTCGACGCCGGCAGGTCGAGGCCGGCGAACATAGCGAGCCACCCGAAATGGTCCGCAGCCTCGTCCTGCGACAGCGAGACCACAGGGACGTTCAGCCCGGCGCCGATCACTTCCGCGATCTCGCGCACCGGAATGCCTTCCTCGGCAACGGCGTTGTAGCGCACGCCGGTTTCCTGCTTGTCCAGCGCCAGACGATAGAGCTTCGCGACATCCAGCACATGCGCCGCCGACCACCGGTTGCCGCCTTCGCCGAGATAGGCCGACACGCCCTTGGCGCGTGTCTGGGCGATCAGCGGTGTGATCAGGCCCTGCTTCACCGTGTCATGCACCTGCGGCAAGCGCACCACCGACACCTTGACGCCCTTCTCGGCCATCGCCGCGCCGGTGAGTTCCGACAAGATACGCGGATTGGGATGGTCGGTGTTGAAGACGTCTTCTCTCGCCGGCTGTCCGTGTTCGGCGGAGCCCATGCCGACACCCGACGTGATGATGAGCAGCCGGTCCGACCCGGCCAGCGCGCCGCCCAGTGCTTCGATCACACGCTTGTCCTTCTCGCAATTCGCGACGAAGTTCGAGAAATCGTGGTCGAAGGCGGTGTGGATCACCGCATCCGATTTCGCCGCGCCGTCGCGCAGGCTGTCGAGGTCTTCGAGGTCGCCGCGATGCGGCTCGGCGCCGGCGGCGACAAGCGACCGCGCGCCGGCTTCGGAGCGGGTCAGGCCAAGCACCTGATGGCCGGCGGCGAGAAGCTCAGGCACGATTCTCGAACCGATGAAACCGGTCGCGCCGGTAAGGAATACACGCATGGGAGGGTCTCCTGTGGTTGTTCGGAGGCCTTATTTGCGCTACAACTCATTCTGTTAAAGTAGTGACTTTATCATGGTATAATTGCCAACAGGATGGCGATGCCCCAAGAGATTGCCAAAAAAGAGACGACCAACAAGCTGGGCACCTTTCTTCGCGATCGCCGCATGCGCCTCGATCCGGCCGCCTTCGGATTCGCCACGGGGCGCCGGCGCACCCAGGGGCTGCGGCGCGAAGAGGTGGCGCAGCGCGCCAATATCTCCCCGACCTGGTACACCTGGCTGGAGCAGGGGCGGGGCGGCGCGCCGTCCGCCGATGTGCTGAACCGCATCGCCACCGGGCTGATGCTGACCGAGCCCGAACGCGAGCACCTGTTCATGCTGGGGCTCGGCCGGCCACCGGAGGTCCGTTACAGGAACGTCGACAGCGTCACGCCGCGCCTGCAGCGCGTCCTCGATGCCTTGGACCCCAGTCCGGCGATCATCAAGACCGCGACATGGGATGTGGTGGCCTGGAACCGGGCCGCGGCAGCGATGCTGACCGACTATTCCAAGCTGCCGCGCGAGCACCGCAACATCCTGCGCCTGATGTTCGGCAATCCGCGCGTGCGCGACGCGCAGGATGATTGGCAGAACGTCGCGCGTTTCGTGGTCGGGTCCTTCAGGGCGGATGCCACCAGGGCCGGCGCAGGCGCGGAAATCACCCAGCTCGTCGAAGAGCTTTGCCGGATCAGTCCGGAATTCGAGGCGCTGTGGCGCGACAATGACATCGTTCCGCCCCACGGCGAAGGCGTGAAGCGCCTGCGGCATCCCGAGATCGGGCTGATCGAGCTGGAGTTCTCGGTCTTTGCCGTTGACGGCCGGCCTGAGCTCGGCATGATCGTCTACAACCCCGCGACGCAGGCGGATGCGGAACGCATCCGGTCACTGATTGAGTCCCGCTCTGGCTGATGGCGTGTTCCTCAGGCCCTCATCGCCGCGCGTCTCAACGCTTGCGGCGGTTGGCCAAAGCTCCTCATGAAAGCGCGGCGCATGCGCCCGGCGTCGCCGAAGCCACTGTCCTCGGCGATGCGGTCGAGCGGCGCATTGCTGGTCTCGACCGCCATGCGCGCGGTTTCTAGGCGCAGCCGCTCCACCGCCTTGGCCGGTGTCGTGCCGGTCTCCGCAGTGAAGGCGCGAGCGAAGTTCCTCGGGCTCATCGCGGCCTGATCGGCGAGGCGCTCGACGGTCAGCGTCTCGGCGAGTCTGTCGCGCATCCATTCGATCAGTTCGACGAAGCGACCCGAGCGTCCGCCGAATTCCACGAGGCCGGAAAATTGCGACTGACCGCCTGGACGGCGCTGGTGGACGACGAGCTGCTGCGCGGTGCGACGCGCGATCGCGGGGCCGAGATCGTCCTCGATCAGCGCCAGCGCCAGGTCGATGCCGGCAGAGATCCCGGCCGACGTCCACATGCTGCCGTCCTGGATGAAGATGCGCTCCGCGTCGAGCTTCACCTTCGGATAGCGGTGGGCGAAGTCGTCGGTGCTCCACCAATGCGTGGTGGCGGACCGCCCGTCGAGCAGGCCTGCCTCCGCCAGCAGGTAGGCGCCGGTGCACACGCTTGCCGTCCGGCGCAGCTTTGCACGCCGCAGCCAGGCGACGATCTCCTGGGCCGCGGCCATCGAGCGGATGATCTCACCGCCGGAAATGATGGCCGTGTCGAGCGGCTCGGCGTCGGACAGGGGCCGGGCCGCCAGCCGCATGCCGGACGAGCTTTCGACCTCGCCACCGCCCGGCGCCAGCATACTGAGCCTGTAGCTGCCGGGCTGATAGTGCTCGGCCAGCTCGAAGGCTGCTGCGGGCCCGGCCACGTCCAGCAACTGGAAGCCTGGATGGATGATGATGCCAATCATGCGCATGGCAGGTTTTGCCCGATATATGTCATTTCGGCCAAAACCTATCGGAGCTAGCCTGCCGGTCAAGCGTTGGGGTTGGAAGGATTTAGCCATGAGCCTGCGTATCGTGTTGTGGAGCGCCCTGGGCATCCTCCTGATTTTCGTTACGGCCGGTGCCGCCTGGCTGCTGTCGCTGCCCTCGGCATCGCTGGCCGCGGTGCAGCCGGCAATCGACGCCAAGGAGGCCGACGCCACGCTCGCGGCGCTCAAGCCAAAACGGCCGCGCCCGCTGATCGCGATCATCGGCGCCAATGATGGCACCGAGACCACCGACTATCTGATGCCATACGGCATCCTGCGCCGCGCCGACGTCGCCGATGTCGTGGCGCTCTCGACCCAGCCGGGGCCCGTTCAACTGCACCCGGCCTTGCGCGTCGAACCCGATGCGACGATCGCGGCGTTCGATGCCCAGCATCCGGAAGGAGCCGACTACGTCATCGTTCCCGCCATGATGCGCGACGACGATCCGGACGTGTTGAAATGGATCAGGGCCCAGTCGGCCAAGGGCGCCATGGTGATCGGCGTCTGCGTCGGCGCAACGGTGGTTGGCGCCAGCGGATTGCTGGACGGCAAGCGCGCCACGACGCATTGGTATTCGCTAAAGGAACTGCGACAAAAGCACCCGACGATCCGCTACGTCGCCGACCGCCGCTACGTCGTCGACCGGAATGTTGCGACCACCACCGGCATCACCGCGTCGATGCCGATGATGCTGACCCTGATCGAGGCGATTGCCGGCCGCGACAAGGCCGAGGCCGTCGCCCGCGATCTCGGCCTCGTCCATTGGGATGCACGCCACGACAGCGGCGCCTTCAGATTCACGCGGCCTTTCGCGCTGACGGCGATCGGCAACACGCTCGCCTTCTTCAATCATGAGCAGCTCGGCATTCCGCTGACGCCGGGCATGGACGAGGTGTCGCTGGCGCTGGCGGCTGACGCTTGGTCGCGGACCTTTCGCTCCCGCGTCGTCACCTTTGCCGCGAAGGATGGCGCTGTCGTCAGCCGCGCCGGCATCCGCATCCTGCCCGATCAGGTTGCGAGCGATTGGCCGGTAGATCGGAAGGTTTCAGCCATGTCGGACACGCCGCCGGCAAAAGCGCTGGACCGGACGCTCGAGGATATCACGGCGCGCTACGGAGCGCGCACCACCGATTTCGTCGCCATGCAACTCGAATATCCGCGGACACAGCCGGCCCAGTAAACTGTCGGATTTGAAGCGTCAGCTTTGCCGCTGCCTGCCCGATCGCTTAGCGGGAGCCTCGGCGCCGCCCGGCTGCCTTATGTGGTCGATGAAAGCGCGTAACTTCGGCAGCACCTGGTGCCGTTCCGGGTAATAGAGAAAAACCCCCGGTGTGGTCACCGCGAAGCGACCGAGCAGCGCCTGCAGGCGCCCGTCGGCGATCGGCGCTTCGGCGAGCGGGCTCGGCACCTGCGCCAGCCCCACACCCTGGATCGCCGCGCCGAGCAACGACGGATAGTCATGCGCGATCAGCGGTCCGGAGACGATCGCTTCGAAGGCCTTGTTGCCGTCGACGAAGGACCAGGGCGCGACCGAACCGTTGGAGCGGCGTAGGCGCAGGCAGGCATGGTCGCGCAGATCCTCGATGCGCTCGGGTGCCGCGCGCCGGCGCAGATAATCGGGACTGCCGACGACCACCATCGGGAAGGACGGCGTCAGGCGAACCGCGACCATGTCGGGCGCGATCAGGTCGCCCATGCGGATGCCGGCATCGAATCCTTCGGCGGCAAGATCGGCCAGCTCGCCGCTGGCGACGATCTCCAGCTCGATCTCGGGATAGGCCTGGCAGAAGGAGGCGATCATCGGCTCCAGCAGCACCGGCACCACGGCCGGCGGTACCGAGAGACGCAACAGCCCGGCCGGCCGCTGCCCCATGCCGCGCGCGATCTCGCTCGCGGCGATCAGCTCCTCGAAGGCCGGCCGGGCGCGGGCGAAGAAGCGCTCGCCGGCTTCGGTGAGACCCACGCTACGCGTCGTGCGGATGAAGAGCGCGGCGCCGATGCGCCCCTCCAGCGTGCGTATCGCCTGGCTGATCGCTGACGGGGTGACCGCAAGCTCGGCCGCCGCCTTGCGGAAATTGCGATGTTTCGCGACACTCAAGAAGGCTTCGACGCCGTCGAGCGCGCCATGCCTGACTGTGAAATTCTGCTTCATGACCCATCGACATTATCGCGGATAGTTGCCGGCAGAAAGCGGTCGTATCTGTTGCTGACTTGGAAGCCTGAAGGGAAGTGGCAATGACCGACGAACTCGATCGCGTGCGCGATCACTACCGCGCGACCGGCCTGACCGATCGATTGAAGACCGCGCTGGCGGCGTTGGGGTCTGAGGAACAGCGGCTGCGGCCTGAACAACTCGCGACGCTAGACCAGTTCCACACCCGCGGGCTCGCCGCGACGGCCGAGCTCGCTAATCTGGCGGTCATCACCGCCGACATGTCGGTGCTCGACGTCGGGTCGGGCGTCGGCGGTCCCGCCCGCTTCCTGGCGGCGACCCATGGCTGCGAGGTAACCGGCGTCGATCTCAGCGAGCCCTTCGTCGAGCCCGCGCGCTATCTGACGCAGCGAACCGGGCAGGAC
>NZ_RZRX01000194.1:0-12708 GCF_003997405.1 Mesorhizobium sp. M2A.F.Ca.ET.042.01.1.1 | reverse complement strand
GGCAGGTTCGTCGCAGAGCACCGCCGTGACGCCGGATTTAAGCCTGGCGTCGGCGGCATTGCCGACGCGAAGACCAGCAACGTCGGTGATCAGATTGCGCGGTCCGGTGCGGAACATCACTTGCCCTCCAGCGGTACGAAATGCGTGCCGTCGAAGCGGAAGACGCGGAACGGGTTCTGGCTGAGGTCGCCCTTGTCGTCGAAGCGGATGGTGCCGATCGCGGTCGCGAAATCATGGCCGGTCAGCGCCTCGCCGAGCGGTTGGCCGGAGCTCTCCGCGCCAGCCAGCGCGATCTTGGCGATCTCGACTGCTGCATAGGACGGCAGCGTGTAGCCGTCCGGCACGATGTTCTTCGCCCCGAAAGCCTGCACGATCTTGGGGTCGGCGACTTCCGGCCATTCCGGCGTGGCGATCATCAGCGTGCCGACGGCGTAAGGCACATCGCCAGGCGGCGTGCGGAGGTTTTCGCCGCCGGCGAAAGTGATGCCCGCGTCGAGTTGGGCGGCGTCGCGGCCCATGATGGCGACATCGTCGCCGTCGCCGCCGGCAAATACTTTTGTTGCGCCTGCCTTCTTCAGCCGGCCGACCAGCCCGATCTGGTTGTCGAGCTGCGGCCTGAAAGTGTCGGTGAAGACCGGTTTCAAGGCAGCCTGTTCGGCCGCAGCGCGAAAAGTCTCGGCCATCTCGCGGCCATAGATGGTGCCGTCATCGACTATGGCGAAGAGGTCGTCGCGCCACAGCTGAGTAAGCTTGGCGGCAACCGCGTTGCGCTCATCGTCGCCGCGCGGGCCCAGCCGGTAGACCGGCCAGCCGGTCTTGGCGCGCCGATCGGTCAGGCTTTCGGTGCGCACGCCGACCGTGATCACCGGTATGTTGGCGTCCTTCAGGATCGGCAGCGCCGCCTCGATCGCCTCGGTGCAGAGAAAGCCCACCACGATATCGACTTTGGCGTCGACGAATTCCTTTGCCGCCGCGGCGCCGCCATCGGCGGTGCAGGCATCGTCTGCAGTCTTGATCGCAAGGCCGTTCGTCTCTGCCGCTAAGGCTGCCCCATCCTCAACTTGCTTGCCCAGGATCGCCGACGGACCGGAAAGCGGCGCCGCAACGCCGACCAGCGTCTCGGCCTCGGCGCTCGCGGCCAGCGACAGCCAGAACAGCACGGCTGATGTCGTCGTGAGAAGACGCATTCGGGCTAAGATATTCCTCCATGCCGGGAATACAGTCCCGACACTATTTCAGGAAATGCCTAAAGGCTGGCTAAGCGGCGCGCAACACGCGAATTTGCGGATTGCGGTCAAGCACTTCGCCCGTGATAGATAACTTGTGGCGTGCAATATGCCGCCATATATAACGGGCTTGTTCCGACAGGTGGATTATCGCGTGCTGAAGATCAATGACATCGGGCCGCAGCACTATCGCGATGCGATGGCGCATTTTGCCGGCCATGTGCATGTGGTGACCACGGACGGGCCTGGCGGCAAACGCGGCGCGACGGTGATCGCCGCCTGTTCGGTTTCGGACACGCCGCCGACGGTTCTGGTCTGCCTCAACCGCGAGAACGCCAAGAACGAGGCTTTCATCAAGAACGGCAGGTTCGCGCTCAACACGCTTGCCTCGGATCAGGAAGCCGTCTCGGTAGGCTTTTCCGGTGTCACCGGGTTGCCGGCGGACGAACGCTTTGCGCTGGCCGAGTGGGATGTGATCTCGACCGGCGCGCCGACGCTGAAAGGGGCCCTTGCCGTGTTCGACTGCGAGATCATCGACGCCAAGGATCTTGCCACCCACCGTGTGCTTTTTGGCAAGGTGACAGGCCTGCGCATCGGCGATAATTTGCGGCCGCTGATCTACTATAACCGCGACTATCACGTCCTTTGAAACGTGCAAGCGGGACCCACGGAGACAAGATGACCGCGCCGCGCCCCGCGCCGAAATCGATCGACGAAACGCTCGATCTTTTGACCGCTGCGGACTATGTCGCGGACCGCTCGCTGGCGACCGTGCTGTTTCTTTCACTGCGCATGAAGCGGCCCTTGTTCCTCGAAGGCGAGGCGGGCGTTGGCAAGACCGAGATCGCCAAGGTACTGGCCGACGCCCTCGGCCGCCGGCTGATCCGGTTGCAATGCTATGAGGGGCTCGACGTCTCCTCGGCCGTCTATGAGTGGAATTATGCCGCGCAGATGATCGAGATCCGCATGGAGGAGGCGGCCGGCAAGGTCGTGCGCTCCGACATGGAGCGTAACGTATTCTCCGAAAAATACCTGATCCGCCGCCCGGTGCTCGACGCGCTGACCGGCATGGCCGGCGCGGCGCCGGTGTTCCTGATCGACGAGCTCGACCGCACCGACGAAGCGTTCGAAGCGTTCCTGCTGGAAATCCTGTCGGACTTCCAGGTTACGGTTCCCGAGCTTGGCACGATCAAGGCGGAAGAGCCGCCGATCGTCATCATCACCACCAACCGCACGCGCGAGATCCACGACGCGCTGAAGCGGCGCTGCCTTTATCACTGGGTCGATTATCCGAATGCGGAACGCGAGCTGGAGATCGTGCGCCGCAAGGTGCCGCAGGCGAACCGCCGGCTGTCGGCGGAGGTCGTGTCCTTTGTCCAGAAGCTGCGCCAGGTCGAGCTGTTCAAGGCGCCAGGCGTTGCCGAAACCATCGACTGGGCCGGCGCGCTCACCGAGCTCGACAAGGTGGCGCTCGACCCGGAGACCGTGTCCGACACGATCGGCGTGCTTTTGAAATACCAGGACGATATTGCCCGCATCGGTGAGGGCGAGGGCCGGCGCATCCTCAATGAGGTGAAGGCCGAGCTTTCGGCGGCGGAGTAGGGGCGATGCCGTCGCCGCGTCCGGAACCCAAAGAGGCGCGCGCCGATGGGCGCATCGCCGATAATATCGTCTATTTCGCTCGCGCCTTGCGCAAGGCCGGCATGCGCGTGGGGCCGGCCTCGGTGAAGGACGCCATCGAGGCGGTGCTTGCCGCCGGCATCGGCTCGCGCGACGATTTCTACTGGACGCTGCATGCGGTGCTGGTCTCGCGGCACGAGGATCATCCGGTCTTCGACGAGGCCTTCCGCCTGTTCTGGAAATCGCGCGAGTTGATCGAGAAGCTGCTGGCGATGTTCTCGCCGGTCGCCCTGGACACAAGCGAAAGGCAAAAGCCGCGGGCGGCGGAGAACCGCGTCAGCCAGGCGATGTTCGAGGGCCACCAGAAGAGCCGGACGGCGCGGGAAGTGCCGGAGATCGAGGTTGATGCGCGGCTCACCTTTTCCGGCAATGAGGTGCTGCGCGGCAAGGACTTCGCCCAGATGGACGCCGGCGAAATGGCCGAAGCCAAAAAGGCGATCATGGCCTTGCAACTTCCCTTCGACCTCGTCCGCACGCGGCGCTTCAGGGCTGACGCGCAGGGGCGCCGCATCGATCCGCGCGCCATGATGCGCTCGGCCGCGCGCACCGGCGGCGCGCTTATCCTGCCGAAATTCCGATCGGCGCGCGAAGTGCATCCGCCGCTGGTCGTGCTGGCCGACATCTCCGGCTCGATGAGCCAGTACACGCGCATCTTCCTGCATTTCCTGCACGCCCTGACGGAGAAGCGCCGCCGCGTGCATGCCTTCGTCTTCGGCACGCGGCTGACCAACCTGACCCGTCAGATGCGCCATCGCGATCCGGACGAGGCGCTGGCCGAGTGCTCGGCGGCGGTGAAGGACTGGTCGGGCGGCACCCGCATCGGCGACACGCTCGCCGAATTCAACCGACTGTGGTCGCGTCGCGTGCTGGGGCAGGGCGCCGTGGTGCTTCTCATCACCGACGGGCTGGAGCGCGACGACGTCACCGGCCTGTCGCAGGAGATGGAGCGGCTGCACAAATCCTGCCGGCGGCTGATCTGGCTCAACCCGCTGTTGCGCTTTGACGGCTTCGAGGTGCGTGCCCGCGGCGTCAAAGCGATGCTGCCCTATGTCGACGAGTTCCGGGCAGTGCATAATCTCGATGCGCTGACCGATCTTTGCACCTCGCTCGACCGGCGGCCGGCGGCCTCGGTCGATCCGCGCCGCTGGCTGCGAACTGGCGGGAGGCGGGCCGCATAGCCATATGCTCTGTCAGGGAATGTCCCGGCGGGAAAACAGACTTTGTGAGAAGCGACGATGGATGAGAGCATTTATCTCGATGAGGCCCGCGATCCGCTGATCATCGCGGAGGGCTGGATGAAGGACGGCAAGGATGTGGCCATCGCGACCGTGGTCGAGACCTGGGGTTCGGCACCGCGTCCGGTCGGCAGCCATCTGGTCATCGACGCTGAAGGGAATTTCCATGGCTCTGTCTCCGGCGGCTGTGTCGAGGGCGCCGTGGTGACCGAGGCGATCGACGTCATCGGCTCGGGCGAGGCCAGGATGCTGGAGTTCGGCGTCGCCGACGAAACGGCCTGGCAGGTGGGCCTTTCCTGCGGCGGCCGCATCAAGGTCTATGTCGAAAGGCTGGGCTGACCGCCGTGGATCCATATATCCTGAAGACCCTCAACGAAGAACGCCGCGCCCGCCGGGCGGCTGTGCTGGTCACCGATCTCGGCGACGGCCGAGACCGCATTGTGCGCGAGGGCGACCATGTCGCGGGCGATCTCGGGGCGGCGATCGCCAATGCGTTCCGCACCGGAAACTCGCGGTCGGTGGAGGCGGAAGGGCGGACCTTCTTTCTCAACGCGCATCTGCCCCGCCCGCGCCTCGTGGTGATCGGCGCGGTGCATATCAGCCAGGCGCTGGCGCCGATGGCCAGGATCGCCGGCTATCCCGTCGAGATCATCGACCCGCGCACCGCCTTTGCGACCCCGGAGCGCTTTCCCGACGTCGCGCTGCATGCGGAATGGCCGGAGGATGTGCTGAAGCGCGCGCCGCTCGACAGCTACACTGCGCTCGCCGCCGTCACCCATGATCCGAAGATCGACGATTTCGCGCTGAAGGCGGCGCTCGACGCCCGCTGCTTCTATGTCGGGGCGCTTGGCAGCCGCAAGACCCACGCCAAGCGCGTCGAGCGCCTGCTCGCGCTCGGCGCCGGCGCCGACCAGATCGCCCGCATCCACGCGCCGATCGGCCTCGACATCGGGGCGGCCAGCCCGGCCGAGATCGCCGTTGCGGTGCTCGCGCAGACCATCCACGCCTTCCGCTCGCGCGGTCTGGAAGCAAAAGGCGCCGTGGCGTGAAATTCGGGCCGGTTCCGATCGACGAGGCGGAAGGGGCGGTGCTGGCGCATGCGACGGCCGCGGGCGAAAAGCGGTTCCGCAAGGCGCACCGGCTGAGCCGCGAGGATGTCGCTGCACTGAAGGCAGCGGGTGTAGTCGAAGTCGTCGCGGCGGTGCTTGCCGAGGGCGATCTCGGTGAGGATGCCGCCGCCACGAAAATCGCGGCCGGCATGAGCCACCGCAACATCGAGGTCAAGCCGGCTGCCACCGGGCGGGTGAACCTGCATGCAGGGGCCTCGGGCGTGTTTACCGTCAATGCCGGGATGATCGACGCCATCAATGCCGTCGATCCGGCCATCACCGTCGCGACGCTGGCGCAGCATGCGCCGGTCGAGAAGGGCCAGATGGTCGCGACCGTGAAGATCATCCCCTTTGCCGTCGCCGCAAACCTGGTGGACAGCGTGGTGAGGATTTGCGTCGGCCGCGAGATCTTTGCCGTCAACGCCTATCGTCCCATCACGGTCGGCATCATCCAGACGGTGCTTCCCGGCGTGAAGCCGAGCGTGCTTGACAAGACGCTGCGCGTCACCGAGGCGCGGCTGGCGCGTTCCGGCGGCCGGCTGACGGCCGAGCGGCGCACGCCGCATGAGATTGCCCCTGTCGCCGCGGCCGCGACGCAGCTGGCGCGCGACAATGACATGGTGGTGATCTTTGGCGCCTCGGCGATGAGCGATTTCGCCGATGTCGTGCCGGCCGCGATCGAACGCGCAGGCGGTACTGTCATCCGGGCGGGCATGCCGGTGGACCCCGGCAATCTGCTGGTGCTCGGAACGCTCGACGGCAAGCGCGTCGTCGGCGCGCCCGGATGCGCGCGCAGCCCGAAGGAGAACGGCTTCGACTGGGTGCTCGATCGCCTGATTGCCGGGCTCGATGTGACGGCCGGCGACATTGCCGGCATGGGCGTCGGCGGGCTTCTGATGGAAATTCCGACCAGGCCGCAGCCGCGCGAGCCGGCGCCGCAGCCGGCAATGTCGGCGCTGAAGGTCGATATCGTGCTTCTGGCGGCTGGACGTTCGAGCCGCATGGGCGGACCGAACAAGCTTCTGGCGCTGTTCGACGGCGAGCCGCTGGTGCGCCGCACCGCCCGGCGAGCGCTGGGCTCGAAGGCCGCCAGCACCATCGTCGTCACCGGCCATCAGCGCGAGCGCGTGCGTTCAGCGCTTGGAGGCCTTGAGGTGAAGCTCGCCGACAATCCCGATTTCGCCGATGGCCTGGCCTCGTCCTTGAAGGCGGGCATTGCGAAGGTCGCGCCCGACGCGGCCGGCGCGATGATCGTTCTCGGCGACATGCCCGGCGTTTCGTCGAAGGACCTCGACAGCCTGATCGATGCGTTCCGCCGCTCCGGCGGTCACGCCGTGGTGCGCGCCTCGCACCAGGGCAAGCGCGGCAATCCGGTGCTTTTGCCGCGATCGCTTTTCGCGGCGGTTGCGCAGCTCGAGGGTGATACCGGCGCGCGACACCTGGTCGAAGCCAAAGGCCTCGACGTCATCGATGTCGAGATCGGGCAGGGCGCGTCGATCGATGTCGACACGCGCGAGGCGCTGGAAGGGGCGGGCGGCGTCCTGCAGGATTGACAAACCGAAGCCGAATTTCGCATGCCTCTCGGCATGTTTTTCCGCTTCCTCCTCGCCCTGCTCGTTGCAACCGGTTTTACCGTCCAGGCTGCGCATAGCCAGACGCTATCGCTAAAACCGTTCAAGGACGACCTGTTCGCTTATCCGGCGGCGCTGTCCACAGGCGACAATGGCGCCTATACGGTGCTCGACTATCATGAGATGCGCGACATCAACCAGCGCGACGAGGTGCCGGAAAAGCGGGTGCGGGCGCAATATACCGACCCCGGCGTGCGCAAGGTGCAGCGGGACCTGATGTTGAAGACCGACGCCGGCGATGTCAGGCATGTCGCGGTCGGCAGGACGGAAGGCGCTTCCATCATCGTGCTCTACCTGCATGGGCAGGGCGGCAGCCGCAAGCAAGGCGTCGACGATTTTACTTTCGGCGGCAACTTCAACCGCATCAAGAATCTGATGGCCGCTAATAACGGCCTCTATCTTTCGCCGGATTTCCCCGATTTCGGCGACAAGGGCGCGGCGCAGGTCGCTGCACTCATCGATCACTACGCCCAACAATCGCCCGGCGCGAAAATCTTCGTCGCCTGCGGCTCGATGGGCGGCATGATCTGCTGGAAGCTCGCCGCGCGGAAAGATACGGGCGGCCGGATCAATGGGCTGCTGCTGCTCGGCTCGCTCTGGGACGACAGCTTTTTGACCAGCCCCGCCTTCAAGCGCCGCGTGCCGGTGTTCTTCGGCCAGGGCAGCCATGACGTGGTCTTCCCGGTGGAAAAGCAGGAAGCCTTCTTCCGCTCGATCCTGGCCAAAAAATCCTATCCGACACGCTTCGTGCGCTTCGAGACCGGCACGCATGGCACGCCGATCCGCATGGTGGACTGGCGCGGCACGCTGAACTGGATGCTGACGAAGACGCCTTGATAGGCGCGTCCCGTGTTCAAGGCGCAGTGTTGTAATCGATGATCGTCTGCGGATTGATCTCGCCGTCATAGGAAGCATCGACGTCGTACTGGACAAGCGAGAAGTCACCGTTGCGGAACAAATAGGTCCCCGAAGACGAGGCATCCCCTACGCCACGCCATTTGTCGGATGTGGTGATGGTTTTCGTGTTCTCGTCATAGTCCGAGTTGGTTGCCCAGCCGCTGGTCTTGAAACCGATGATGTGGATCGATTCGACCTTGCCTTCGCTGTTGTTGTTCTCATAGCGGATGTCGAGATCCGGCTCGGTGAACTGCAGCTGGGTCACGCCGTTGACGTCATCGGCGAGGTAGTAGACCGCGGTTTCGTTGTAGGCGGCCATCGAGCAGAAGAAGCGGAACAGCCGCGTCTCGCGCTCCGGGTCGGCGGCTTGAGCGTCCTTGTCCTTGTAGTGGATCGAATGGGCCTCGGGCTCACCGATCGGCTTGCCGTCGGGATCCTGTTTGTCGCACTGCCCGCCATAAGTGGCGAGAAACGCCTTCTTGGCCTGCTCCAGCGCTTCGTCCTTCTTGAGCGGCGGCGGGCCGTCGCCGCAGCTTGCGGGCACCGCGCTGTCGAAATCCTCGGTCGACTGCTTCAACGTGCCCTTGTCGATGAAGATCGGCTGGAAGGGCGGCTCCTGGATCTGCGCATTGACCTGGCGGACGGTGTAGCAGCCGGCGAAAACCTTGGCCTCGCCCTTCTTGTCGGTCGCCTGGATGGCGACCGGGACGCTGTAATAGATGCTGCCGGCGGCACCTTCGTCCGATACACCGCCGGTCTTGACGTCGACGGTATCGGTGCCGTCATAGCCTTTCACGAAAGCGTTGAAATCCTTAGCCGGCTTTGTATCGCCGAAATAACCCCAGGCGCGGGCGAATTCGTGGCGATTGATGGCGCTGTAAAGCGAGCGGATGACGGCGTCGGCGCTGGACCTGTCGTCGATATAGGGCGCATCGGCCGCAAACGCGGACTGGCCGATACTGGACAGGGAAAAGAAGGCAGCCGCAGCGACAAAGACATGTCTCATCGGGAATCTCCGCTCGATAACAAAAATACTACCATGGCGATTGCGGCGGAGCGGTGACGTGGAGGCATGAACGCTTGAAGAATCGTAGCCGGAGGCGTTAGGTCACGGGCCGCGGCGCTGGGGCCGCCTTGGGAGATTGCTCGTGACTGTGTCCATGTACGATATTTCCGTGGGCGTCTTTTCCGCCCGGCTAAAGGCGCTGGCCAGCGTGCTGACGGCGGCGGAGCAGAATGCCGGCGAGCGCAAGATCGATCCGCAGGTGTTCCTCACCGCGCGGCTGGCGCCTGACATGTACGCGGTGGCCAGGCAGGTCCAGATCTCCACCGACCATGCCAAGGGCGCGCCGTCGCGGCTCGCCGGCCGCGAGGTGCCGAAATATGAGGACAATGAAGCGAGCTTTGCCGAGCTGCAGGCCCGAATTGCCAAGACGCTCGATCATCTGGCGACGTTCTCGGCGGCCGATCTGGAAGGTTCGGAGGACCGGACGATCGAATTAAGGCTTGGCGGGCGCGAAACCACGCTGCCCGGCCTGCAGTACCTGCTGCATTTCGCGATGCCGAATTTCTATTTCCATGTCACGACGGCCTACGACATCCTGCGCCACAATGGCGTGCCGCTTGGGAAGCAGACCTTCCTCGGAAATCGCTGACTCTTGAACAGGTTGAAGGTTTCCCGGCAGCCCGGGAAACCCGTTTGGTTCAGCGTTGTTCAGCGGGCCGACATTTCGCGCGCGATGCGCGGAAAATCCGCCGGCTTGATGCCGATATCGGCACGGTCGGCATTGCTCATCGCGTTCAGAAGCGCGAGTGCCGCGCGGTAGCGCTGGTGCTCCTGCGGCCGTGGCCGAGCGAACATTTCAGTGAAGAACCCCATGACAGTTGCCCCTGTTGGCCCTCCCAACAACAAAATATAATCGATTTGCTAAAATTGTGCAGTGCAGCAATTGCATGGCTGCCATGCCGCATCAGATTTCCGGCCACAATCGATTTTTCGTGAAACTTTTCGGCGGGCTCGACCGTAGGGGCTATGCCGGCCCATGGCTGGCTTTTTCCTCGCCACTCCTGGCGACCTTGCCGGACTGCACGAAAATGCGGTCCGGCTTTTTGCTTGATGGCTCCAGGGCGGCAAATGCCTGCAATTGTTAACGTCGCCAGAAGTCATTTTTAACGTGGGCGCCCTATTTTCAGCGGCATCAACGCACGCCGTCAAGAGGGAGGCTGAGATCGGCACCGGGAACAAGCTCGATTTCGCTTCGTTGCTCGACGACCTGATCGTCGCCTCGGAGAAAGGCGAAGAGGAGGGCGCCCGGCCGTCTATTCCGTTCGACTATCTGTCCGTTGCCGATGAGCTTCATTCCGGGCGCATCAAGGTCGCGAGCGAAAGTGTCGCCGCCGAATACCGCGAGTCCGCCGCCGACCTTGCCGCGGAGTTCGCCGCGCTTCTCGACCAGGCAAAGCTGTCGCTCGCGGGTGAAGAGCAGCGGCCCGAGGAGCAGCTGCCGTCGATCGATCCCGAAGCTATTGCCGGCGAGCTCGGCCTCGACCAGCCAGCGAAGAATGCCGATTTCGGCCGCATCCGGCGCAATTTTGCTTTCGCCAACCATCCGGATCGGGTCGCGCCGCATCTGCGCCAGCGCGCCATGATCCGCATGCAGGTGGCCAACATGCTGATCGACGAGGCCAAGCGGCGGGCTTTGGCCGGGGTCAGGCGGTAGTTCCTCCCACCCATGGATTTTGATAGGTTGCAGGCTGTCGGGGCGAAGGTTTTGCCGTTCGTTTCTCTAATCGGCGCATGCGCCGGGGGTTGGTCGAAGCCTTCCAACCTCGTCATCCCTGGGCGGAGCAGCCGCGAAGCTCCGTCGCGAAGACCCTGGGATCCATGCCGTTACCTTGATCGTTGGGTGCAACGGAGCAAAAATTCTGCACCGTTGCGGCGCCTTGAAGTCACGGCATGGATCCTCGGGTCTGCGCTGCGTCGCTACGCTCCTCGCTCCGCCCGTGGATGACGAACTGACTGGCGCTTCGGCCAATCTCCAAACTGTGCGCTTTGCCAAACGCAAGCGTCTTGCTCTATGTTGGATTTCCTCCCCGCGCTGTCCGCGCAAAACTCCCGCCGGAGAAATCCCATGCACAAACGCCGCCTCGGTCGGACCGACCTCCTTGTCTCGCAAATCTGCCTCGGCTCGATGACCTGGGGGCAGCAGAACACCGAAGCGGAGGGCCACGCGCAGATGGACCTGGCGTTCTCGCGCGGGGTGAATTTCATCGACACGGCCGAGCTTTACCCGATCCCGCCCAAGGCCGAGACGCAAGGGCGGACCGAGAAGACCATCGGCAGCTGGATGAAGGCCAATCGCAACCGCGACAAGGTCATCCTTGCCTCGAAAGTGGTCGGCCGCACGGCCAACACGTGGTTCCGCGGCGATCGTCCCTCGAAGCTGGTGCGCGCCGACATCTTCGACGCTGTCGAGAAATCGCTGGCCAAGCTCGGCACCGACTACATCGACCTCTATCAGATCCACTGGCCGGACCGGGACATTCCGTGGGGCTCGAATCCGACGCGCGTGGGAGCGGTGGCGCGGCGCCCGGATGCGGCAGGCACTCCGGGAGGCGAGACGCCCGTTGCCGAAACGCTCGCCGTCTTCGACGAACTGGTGAAGGCTGGAAAGATCCGCCATCTGGGTCTTTCGAACGAAAGCTCCTGGGGCGTGATGCGCTTCGTCTTCGAAGCCGAAAAGGGCGTGGGTCCGCGCGTCGCCTCGCTGCAGAACGCCTACAACCTCGTCAACCGCACCTTCGAGGTGAACCTTGCCGAGGTCTGCGAACGCGAGGAGATCGCGTTTCTTCCCTATTCGCCGCTGGCCCAGGGCTATCTCACCGGCAAATACGATCATGGCGCGCGGCCGCAGGGCTCGCGCTCGCAGCTCTTCAACCGCGGCCAGCGCTACGAGACGCCGAATGCGGCGGAAGTGCTGCTTCAATACAATGAGCTGGCGCGCTCCTTCGGCATGGAGCCGGCGCTTTTCGCCAATGCCTATGTGGCGAGCCGGCCCTTCGTGACGGCGAACATCGTCGGCGCGACCACCATCGCGCAGCTCGAGACGGCGCTGTCCTCGGTCGATGTGACCTGGACGGAAGAGATGCAGAAAGCGGTCGACGCCATCCACCAGCGCGTCGGCAATCCGTGTCCTTGATCGGAATCGTCTGAAAACAAAGGGGTGGAGACGATGGCAGAGTTTCCGATCGAGGCCGTGCGCGGCAGATTTCCGGCGCTTTCGCTGACCGATAAAGGGCGCCGGCGCATCTATCTCGACAATCCCGCCGGCACGCAGGTGCCGCAGGTCGTGGCGGATGCGGTGTCGCGCTGCCTGCTCTCGACCAACGCCAATCTGGGCGGCTTCTTCGAAACGACGGTCGCTGCGCAGCAGGTGGTCGACGGGGCACATGCCGCGATGGCCGATTTCCTGAACGCCTCAAGCGTTGAGGAGATCGTCATCGGCGCCAACATGACGACGCTGACCTACCACATGTCGCGCACGCTCGGCCGGACGATGAAGCCGGGCGACGAGATCATCGTCACGCGCATGGACCACGAAGGCAATGTCTCGCCTTGGCTGCAGCTTGCCGAGGATCTTGGCCTGGTCGTGCGCTTCCTGCCGTTCGACGAGCGGAGCTGGCAGCTGGAGGAAGCGGCGCTGCAGGCGCTGCTTTCGGACAAGACGCGGCTCGTCGCCCTGAACTATGCATCGAACCTCACCGGCTCGATCAACCGGGTGAAAGCGCTGACGGCGATCGCCAGGCAGGCCGGCGCGCTGGTCTATGTCGACGCCGTGCAGTTCGCGCCGCATGGGCTCGTCGACGTGCAGGCGCTCGGCTGTGATTTCCTGATCTGCTCGGCCTACAAATTCTTCGGGCCGCATATGGG